>DXZZ01000036.1:5618-16007 GCA_019419425.1 Collinsella sp.
GTGCCGCTGATGGTCGACAACACCTTCCCGACGCCCGTGATGTGCCGTCCCTTTGAGTGGGGCGCCGACATCGTTACGCACTCCACCACCAAGTACATGGATGGACATGCTGCCTACCTGGGTGGCGTGATCGTCGACCACGGCCAGTTTGACTGGATGGCCCATGCAGACAAGTTCCCGGGTCTCACCACGCCCGACGAGAGCTATCACGGCGTGACCTATGCCGAGAAGTTCGGTCGCGAGGGTGCCTTCATTACCAAGGCAACCGCTCAGCTCATGCGCGACCTCGGCCCCATGCAGAACCCGCAGGCGGCGTTTTTCCTGAATAGCTCGCTCGAGAGCCTGCATGTGCGTATGCCGCGTCATTGTGAGAACGGCCTGGCCGTTGCCAAGTTCCTGCAGAGTCATCCCAAGGTGCGCTTCGTGAGCTATCCGGGCCTGGAGGGCGATAAGTACTATGACCTGGCTCAGAAGTACATGCCCAACGGTACCTGCGGCGTCGTGAGCTTTGGCTTTAACGGTGGTCGCGCGGCGGCCGAGACCTTTATGAAGAGCCTCAAGCTCGCCCAGATCGCCACGCATGTGGCCGACGCCCGCACTTGCTGCCTGCATCCCGCTAACGCCACGCATCGCCAGATGAACGATGAGGAGCTCATCGCCTGTGGCATCTCCGCCGACATGGTGCGCTTGTCGTGCGGCCTCGAGGACACGGCCGATCTGATTGCCGACCTTGAGCAGGCGCTCGAGCAGTGCTAGGCTAGCGTTCGCACAAGGCGCCGATACTGGCAGAAAGCTTCGGCGACCTTTCGTTCCGATTCCGTAGGCGGGACCCCAATCGCGGCTGTTTGCAGGCGATCGGGCCCCGTTTTTTTGCGTTGGGCCACTCGAAAGGATGGATATGGAGAAAACCGCAGAGCAGCTGCGCCGCGAGCACATTGCCCTAGAGGGCGACACCCATGGCAAGAACAAATGGGCGATTCTGTTTACCGTGCTCATCATGACGTTTATGGCGTGTCTGGATTCGACCGTCGTGACCGTGGCACTGCCCGTGATGCAAAAGGAGCTGGGCGTGGGCCTCGATCGCATTCAGCTGGTGAGCTCGGTGTATCTGCTTGCGACGTGCGTGGCCATGTTGCCGTTTGGTCGTTTGGGCGACGTGCGCGGCAAAGTGGGCGTGTTCCAGCTGGGTGTCATCGTTTTTACGCTCGGCTCGCTGCTGTGTGGCCTTTCGGCTTCGCTCGAGGTTCTTATTCTGGCGCGCATCGTTCAGGGCGTCGGTTGCGCAGCGGCCATGGCAAACAACATGGGCATCATCACCGAGTCGTTTCCAGCGCGCGAGCGCGGCCGTGCCATGGGCATCCTTGCGACCTTCGTGGCCCTCGGCATGATGTGTGGTCCTGTGCTTGGCGGCATGCTGGTGGCGAGCTTTCCCTGGGAGAGCATCTTCCTCATCAACCTGCCCATTGGCGTTATCTCGTTTATCGTGGGGCTCTACACGTTGCCGCATGTTAAGCCGGAGGCTGGCGAGCGCCCCATGTCCCTGATCGAGGCCGCTCGTCGCTGCTTTGCAAATTCGGCCTTCACCATCAACCTTGCCTGCATGCTCATCGTATTCGTTGGCATTGGCGCATCCGAGTTTATCCTGCCGTTCTATTTTCAGGACGCCCATGGCTTTGGTTCCGACATTTCCGGACTGCTCTTTTTGGCGCTTCCGATGGTGAATGCTTTTATCGGCCCGCTTTCGGGCACGATATCCGATCGTATTGGTTGCGAGGGCCCCACGGCGGTCGGCCTGGGTGTGTACGTATGCGGTCTCTTTGCGGTAAGCACGCTCGACGAGCACTCCTCCATCCCTGTGATCGTGTGCTGTGTCGCGTTTATGTCGTGCGGCACGTCGATTTTCCAGAGCCCCAATAACTCGCTGTATATGGGCTCGGCTCCGCGCGAGGCACTCGGTTTTGCGGGCAGCTTGGGCAGTTTGGCGCGCTATGCCGGCATGGCAGTGGGCATTACGGCGGCGTCGCATATCCTGTATGGGCAGATGAGCGTGGCGATGGGCGAGGCCGTGACCAGTTTCGTTGCAGGCCGTTCGGATGTGTTCTTATTTGGCTTTCGCTCGGTGTTCTATGTGCTCATGGCTGTGGCCGCTGTGGGCTTTGCGCTCGCCATGGTGCGTTTGGTGAAGATGCGCGCCCGCCATTAGCGTGTTGGGAGGCTGTCTGCCACGATTCGCGCCGTCCCAAAAAGACTGGTTTGTGGTGCGATGTGGCTTGTGGGACGGGCGGGGGTCGGTCCGTGGTAGACTATCGAACAACGTTTATTAATCGCGCGGTATCGTTGCCGCGAGAAGGGGTTGCGCCATGCAGGAGCTTGAGGATCGTATTCGCCATGACGGCATCGTAAAGGCCGGTAACGTCCTTAAGGTTGATGCCTTCCTCAACCACCAGTGCGACGTTGAGCTGTTCGACCATATGGGCGCCGAGTGGGCCCGTCTGTTTAAGGATGTCGAGATCAACAAGATCCTGACGATCGAGGCCTCGGGCATTGGCATGGCTTGCATTGCCGCTCAGCACTTTGGCGGCGTGCCGGTGGTCTTTGCCAAGAAGGCGCAGTCCATCAACCTCGACGGCGAGCAGTACGCTACGACCATCTACTCCTTTACCAAGCAGAAGGAGTACCCGGTCATCGTGGGCAAGCGCTTCCTTTCCGAGGGCGATAAGGTCCTGATCATCGACGACTTTTTGGCCAACGGCTGCGCGCTCGAGGGTCTTATCAAGATCTGCGAGGCTGCAGGTGCCGAGGTATCCGGCATTGGCATTGCGGTGGAGAAGGGCTTCCAGGGCGGTGGCGATAAGCTCCGCGAGCGCGGCTTCCGCGTTGAGAGCCTGGCCCGTATCGCCGATATGGACTGCGATAACGGCGAGATCACCTTCGCCTAAGCGCGCAACACAAGCGATTGGTTTGCGATGTGACAAAGGGACCGTCCCTTTGTCACATTTTTTGTATGAGGGGAGGTGTTGATATGGACGAAAACAAGATGGGATGGCGCGAGTATACGCGCTATGCCGAGATGTCGGCCGAGGAGTTGGCGCGCGATTGCGAGGTGCAGGTGTTTCGCGCGACGGGTCCGGGCGGACAGGGCGTCAACACGACGGACTCGGCGGTGCGCATGAAACATATCCCTTCGGGAATTACCGTGACGGCGCGCGAGAGCCGCAGTCAGTTCCAAAACCGTAGCAGCTGCCTGCGCAAGCTGCGCGCTGAGCTTGAGCGCCGCGGGCGTCCACCGCGCCGACGCGTAAAGACCAAGGTGCCTCAGCGCTCCCGCCAGCGCAGGCTCAATGACAAGCACTTCGACGCCGTTAAAAAGGCCAACCGCCGCAAGCCGGGCGGGGAGGAATGATCTTCTCAATAAGTTGCGGTGAAATAGGGACTGTTTTGCGGCTTTATCTGCATAAACAGTCCCTATTTCACCGCAACTTAGGGATGGCTAGTGGGTGGGGTGCCAGACATGGAGGGCGCCGGCGATGACGTCGACCTCGATGCGCGAGGCGACAACGGGCTCACCGTCGGCCTGGATGGGGTAGTCGGGCTCCTCAAAGGTGAGCTCGACATGGCGGCATCGACGCATGCGTACCGGCGGCAGCTTGGTGTGGTGGCCGTCCTTGGCCGAAAGGAACATGGGTAGGGCGACCGCACGGGGGACGGGGCCGCAGGCGTAGCAGACGTCGAGTGTGCCGTCGCAGGGGTCGGCATCGGGGCAGATGCGATAGCCCGAGCCATACGTGGGGCCCAGCTGAATCGCCATGATGATCGCCCTCACGCGCTCGGCGGGCGCGCCGTCAAAGCTGACTGTCATGGGGTAGTTGCGATAGCGCAGGCCAAACTGATCAAGTCCCGAGAGGGTGTAGAGCGGAGCACCCGTCAAGCCGGTCTTTTTGCGCAGCTCGGTGGTGCCCAGGCCGATGGCGGCATCAATACCGACGGAGAGCGTCTGGTCGTAGTACTCAACGGTAGCCTTGCCGCTGCCGCTTGCGGGGTTCCATGAGCGAATACGCCCGATGTCTTGACGCTGCAGCTCGCAGGTGAGAAGCGCGCCAAAATCCTTGCCGGAGAAATCTTCGATACCGAGCGTTTGGGCAAAATCGTTGCCAGAGCCAACGGGCAGGACGGCAAGGGCGGGACGGACCGCTTCATCCTGCGTCATGAGTCCATTGACGACCTCGTGGATCACGCCGTCGCCGCCAAGGGCGATAACGGTGCGATAGCCCTCGGCCTGTGCGGCAAGCTCCTTGGCGTGCCCCATGCGTTCGGTCAGTACCAGGTCAAACTGGGATGCGCGTGCGGTCATATCCAAAAAGCGCTGCAGACGTTCGGCAACCTCGCGCGCGGCGCCCGACTGGGCGACAGGATTGGCGATGATGAGCGTGCGACCAAAATCAGTTGCGTGCATGGGGCGACTCCCGGCGTATGACGTGACGGTGCGGTCGCGCTCGGGTCGAATTGCCCCCGATTGTGGCTGCACGGCGAATACTAACGTCTACTCTACCAGGTCGTTGTGGCGCTCGATAGCCTCTGCCACCGTGTGGCCCTCGTCCACGATAAGCGAGCGGCGCTTAGGGGACACAATGCGCTGTGCGGGGTATACGCCGCGGTGTCCGCCGGTTAGGTAGCTGATAAAGGCCACGATGACAAAGAACCCGGCGGCCGTTCCGTGGAACAGGTCGATGGCCATCATGCAGGTGGTGATGGGCACGTTGAGGCCAGCGCAGAAGACGCCGAGCATGCCGAGGGCTGCCATGAAGCTCGGATCGAGTCCGGCGAGGCAGCCGATCCAACCGCCGAGCGCCGCACCGATGCCAAACAGGGGCGTGACCTCGCCGCCCTGGAAACCGGCACCCAGGGTGAGCGCTGTGACGACCAACTTGATGGCCGCGTCCGCCAGGGTGGTGTTTCCGGCAAATCCGGCGCCGGAAAGCCACGTGGAAAGGCCGGCGTAGTCCCTGGCGTCGAGGAGGGCATAGGCCGCGAGAACCACGAGCGCACCGATGAGCGCACGGACGAGGTAGTTGGTAATAAAGCGCGCGTACAGGCTCTTAACCGTGCGGACCGACCAGGCAAAGAGACGCGCAGTGAGGCCAAAGGCGACAGCACCGATAACGACCACGGCAACTGTCCTAGGCGTCATATCGGGAACGCTGGCGATGGCGTTGGCCTCGTACTGCGTGCCCAGGGCGAGTGACGTAAAGTAGCCGGTAAACGAGGCGACGAGGCAGTAGATGCCTGCGGTGTAGTCGATCTTGCCGATAAAGCACATCTCCATGCCAAAGAAAGCCCCGGCGAGAGGCGATCCGAACACGGCGCCAAAGGCCGACGAGATGCCGGCGAGCATCAGGTCGTGATGATCGTGCTTTTTGAGATGGGCGAGGTTCGAAACATTACTGGCGATGGTGCCGCCGATCTGTACCGCGGCACCCTCACGGCCGGCCGATCCGCCCGTCAGATGCGTGAGCGTGGAGCACACAAACGTGAGGATCGCCATGCGCGCATGGATGAGTCGTGTGCCCAGGGCGGAGTCGATGACCAGGTTGTTGCCGCGTTTGGCGGCAAGGCCGTGGTTCTTGTAGACCCACGCGGTGATCACGCCCACGACGGGGAGCAGGGCGTAAACCCACACATGGTGCTCGCGATAATCAGTTGCGATATCCAGCGAGGCCAAAAACGCCCAGGCGGCAACGCCCATGGCAAGCGAAACGACAATTACGAGCGCGAGCAGCTTGGTGCTCGCGAGCATGTTGCGGGCATTACGGCGCGTATCGGCGGCAAAGAGCTGCTCGGAGCGGGTGAGTTGGTTGCGGCCGCTGATAATCAGGTCGGCGGGAGAGAAAGTGCTGTCGTCTTTTTCCTGATGGGTATCATCAGACGGGTCGTGCGCGTTTTCACGTTTATCGATAAAAGCCATAACGTCCTCTTTTAAGTTGCGATGCAAGCATTATAGGACGGCGGCCTGGGCCTTAAGGCGATTGGCAGGTTTCGGTTCTGTTACCAAAGGCGTGTGACCGACAGGTGTATTCGCGATTGCGGGCCATGTCTTGAGCGGGCGGCGGGGGATTATACTGAATCAAATATAAAGAATCGGCGCCGTCGTTGCGCGCCGTGGCATGTAAGAGGTGTATATGGCAGAGACGCTTATCCCGCTGGAGGACGCGCAGGCAATCGTTCTTTCGCAGGTGCACGGGACCGATGTCGTCGAGATCCCGGTATGGCAGGCGGCCGGTCTTCCCCTTGCCGAGGACGCCACGGCCGATATCGACATCTCGCCGTTTGCCAACAGCGCCATGGATGGATATGCCGTGCGTGCCGCCGACCTCGCCAAAGCGTCCACCGATGCGCCCGTGACGCTTTCCGTCGTGGGGCACGAGGCCGCAGGCCATGTGTTCGATGGCGTTATCGCCCCAGGTGAGACCGTCCGCATCATGACAGGCGCGCCGGTGCCCGAGGGCGCGGATGCCGTGGTGAAATACGAGATCGTCGAGGTGCTTGACGGCGACGGCAACGAGGGCTCGCACGTGAGCTTCTCGACGCCTGCCAAGGTGGGCGAGAACGTTCGCTCTGCCGCCGAGGAGGCCCATGACGGCGACGTCGTGATGCGTGCTGGCGAGGTTGTGGCCCCGGCCGGCGCCGGCCTGCTGGCAAGCGCCGGTTACGCGAGCGTGAAGGTCCATGCCGCTCCGCGCGTGGGCATTATCTCGCTGGGCACGGAGCTGGTCGCGCCGAGCGAACTGCCGGCGCGCGGACAGATTCGCGACTCCAACTCGTCAGCGTTAATGGCCGAGGCGCTCGATGCCGGCGCCGACCCGGTGTTCTTTGGCATCGCTCCCGATGATGAGCAGGCAATCGCCGAGCTCGTGCATCGCGCCGTTCAGGAGTGCGATTTTGTCATTACGAGCGGCGGTGCCTCGGCGGGCGACTACGACTATGTGACGGAGCTGGTCAGGCGCGAGGGCGAGGTGCTGTTCGATCGCATCTCGATGCGTCCCGGCAAGGCCATCACGTTTGGTTTGCTCGGCGGCAAGCCCTACCTGGGGCTTTCAGGCAATCCGGCCGCGGCGTATGTGGGCTTTGAGATGCTCGCCCGCCCCGCGATCCGCAAGATGCGCGGCTTTGCCGAGGGTATGCGTCCCGTGCAGCAGGCGACGCTCACGCACGGCGTGAAAAAGCGACAGCCCCGCCGCTTCTTCGATCGCGCCACGGTTTTGCGCGACCCCGAGACCGGTGAGCTGCTGGTGACCGAGGCCAAGTCGCAGAATTCGGCGCTTCTCGGCACGATGCAGCGGGCCAACTGCCTGCTGCGTATTGACGAAGGACCGTGCGAGCTCAAGACGGGAGATGTCGTGAACGTTGTGCGCGTCGACCTGCCTGAGGGAACGGTGCTATAGGAGGAACGCTATGGAGTTGAAGATTTCGATCGTGACGTGCTCGGACACGCGCGATCTTGCCCAGGACGAGGCGGGTGCTGCGCTCGAGGAACTTATCGAGGCACAGGGCTGGACGGTCGCCTCACATGTGGTCGTGCGCGATGACGTCAGCGAGATTGGTGATGCCATTGTGGAAGCCGCCGACGAGTACCACGCCAATGTCGTGCTCACCTGCGGCGGCACGGGGCTTTCGATGCGCGATGTGACGCCCGAGGCGACGCGTGCCGTCTGCGACCGCGATGTGCCGGGTATTGCCGAGGCAATTCGTGCATACTCCATGACCAAGACGCGCCGCGCCATGCTCTCGCGCGCCGTGTGCATGCAGCGTGGGCATACGCTTGTCATCAACTTTCCGGGATCTACGAAAGCGGCCCGCGAAAGCTGGGAGGCCGTGAGCGACCAGCTGGAGCATGCGGCCCAAATGACGGCGGGCGGCGGGCACGCCAAATAAGCGCACTACCTGCGGCGGAGTGACCTTGCGAGTCGCTCCGCCTTTTTATGCATCGACAGTGCGGAACGTCCTGAGACTATCAGCGAAAGAAAATTATCAGACGAGAAATCCTTATCTCTGATATTATTCGCACGAAAATATAATCCAAGTACAGAATAAAGCCCGCGGTGGGGTACCCGGGCACAAGGTCCGAAAGGGTTGAACATGTTCGATATGGTTTCTCGCCGCGGATTCGTCTCGCTTTCTGCTGTCGCCGCTGCCGACCTTGGGCTTGCCGGCTGCTCCGGCAACAAGGAGCCTGAGTCGACCGGCTCCGATGCCGGTTCCGCCAAGACTTCGTCCAAGAAAGCTGTCGATCTGCAGGTCTTTGCCGCCAACTCGCTCGAGAAGGCCCTGCCCGAGGTTCAGGAGCTCTACACCGAGCAGACCGGCACCACGTTTGCCGACACACAGTTCAAAGCGTCCGGCGACCTCGTTGAGCAGATGCGTGCCGGCGCCACGGTCGACGTGCTCATCACGGCCTCCAAGGGCACCATGGACGACGCCGAGGCCGCCGGGCTCGTCGATGCCAACACGCGTGAGGACATGTTCGTCAACGACCTCGTGATCATTCGCGCCGAGGGCTCCGACACCAAGGTCGAGGCCATCGCCGACGTCGCGAACCTGGACGGCAAAATCGCCATCGGTGACGCCAAGACCGTTCCTGCCGGCAAGTACGCTAACCAGGCGCTGGCTTCTGTGGGCCTCTACACCGGTACCGAGGGTGACGACGGCGAGTACGCACCCGAGATCGCCGACAAAGTCGCACTGGCCGACAAAGTTGGTACTGCCGCCGCCTATGTGTCCACAGGCGACTGCGTGGCCGGTTTTGTCTACAGCTCCGATATCTTCCGCTACGACGGCATCGGGGAGGCCTTCGTGTGCCCCGAGGACTCGCACAAGCCCATCGTATATCCCGGTGCTGTCGCCGATAGCTCCGAGCATGCCGACGAGGCCAAGGCGTTTATCGACTTCTGTCTGACCAACAAGAAGGCTCAGAAGATTTGGGCTAAGTACGGCTTTGAGCTTTCCGAGTAGTGCGGCTTGGCGCGATAATTCCATCGTTTTGTGTTTCACTCCGTCCTTGTATTCGCTTGGAGCTTTTCGTGCTTAATAGATTCCGCATACTTGTCGCCTGTGCTTTGACCCTCGCGCTTTGCTGGGTGCCGGGATTTGCGGTTGCTGGGGACGCTGAGGACGGGGCCCAGGTTGCTGCGACCGCTCATGGGCTTTCCTATGGGATCGAGGGTTTTGAGCGGTTGGCCAAGGGGACTGCTCGTGCCATGGAGGGCCAGCCTGAGGGCTACCGGTTTCCCGTTGACGAGGACGTGGACCTTGTAGTGGCGCCTGCTGCCGATCGCGTTGTGGTGTGGATATCGCCCAAGGCGGCCGAGAAGTATGGATTGGATCCGCAGGACAACGAGTGCGTATCGGGTCTCAAGGCCCTCGTCTGTAAGCTCGACAGCGCAAACTGCATGGGAGGTGCGCAGCTGGGGGACGTGGATCTTCCTTGGTATGTCACGGAGGAAACAACGTTTGATGCCGGCGGGTATACCTATGACTTTGACGAGCGCGGTGCGGATGGGGACCGCTATGTGGTGATTGCATCGGCCTCGGGTGATGCCAATGGCGGCGCGCGTTGGCTTGATAGCGCTCAAATGGTAGAGGCATCGTCTGTCGTGTTGCGGGATGAGCAGGGGCCCTTGGCCTCTCTGGCCTCCTTTTTGGGCGACATCGACTATCGCCCGTTTTGGGTGTCCATTAAAACGAGCGGCCTTGCCCTGCTGATCTCCTTTGCGCTGGGCCTGTTCGCCGCGTGGAAGACTATGGGTACCTCGAGTCGCATCAAGGGCCTGCTCGATTCGGTCTTTACGATTCCCATGGTCCTGCCGCCCACGGTCTGCGGCTTTCTGCTCCTCATGCTGTTTGGCCGCTCGACCGGGGTGGGCCAGTGGCTCATCGCGCACGGCATCTCGATTGTCTTTACGTGGCCTGCGGCGGTCATTTCGGCCGTCGTTGTGTCGTTTCCGCTGGTCTACCGCACGGCGCTCGGAGCCTTCGAGAGCCTCGACACGCAGATGCTCGACGCCGCGCGCACGCTCGGGTGGTCCGAACGTCGCATCTTCACCAAGCTTATGATGCCGCTTGGTTGGCCCTCAATCGCGGCGGGCACGGTGCTCGCCTTCGCTCGTGCGATGGGCGAGTTTGGCTGCACCCTGTTCTTTGCGGGCAACTACGCCGGCATTACGCAGACCATTCCCATCGCCATCTACTTTGAGTGGATGGGCGGCAACACGTCGGTGGCCCTCTTTTGGGTCGTCGTCGTGATCGTGTTTAGTTTTTTGGTCATTCTGTTCATTAACATGTACACCGCGCATTCGCAAAAGTATCGCGAGCGGGGCCTTTCCCGTGCGGAGCGCA
>DXZZ01000037.1:0-6719 GCA_019419425.1 Collinsella sp.
CACGCAGATAGGTGATATGCGTGTTGTGCGGCGTGGTGATATAGACGGCGTCGATATCCGGATCGGCATAGAGGTCCTCGACCGTCTCGTACACCTTCTCGATGCCATACTGCTCAGCAAAAGCCTGGGCCTTGGACAGCGTGCGGTTGGCGACGCCCGCAAGCTTGCGGCCGGCCAGCGCGAGGGACTGGGCCATTTGGTTGGCGATAACGCCACAACCGATCACAGCCCAGCGAAGCTCGGGTGCCGTAAAGATGTCGTTAGGGAACGGCTTGTCCTGAACCGAAGCGAACGCTGCCTTTGCTGCTGCCGCGGAGTCGAGTGGAGCCTGCTTGGAATCTGCCATTATGTGTCTCCTGTGTCATAGAACGTCTTGCATTTCTGACAGCTCTATATTCGCACAAACACGCGCGTCTGTGCGCGTTTTTGCGTATCTCACGGCTAAACGGTCATTATTGCCCCGTAAACGGCGCATATATACGCATATAAGCGTAATTAAACGTAATCTAACGCGCATAAACGCGCACACAAGCAATTTATACAGCACGACCCGCTCATTTATGCTTACCCAGTTAGGGCACTCATTTAAGTCTGTCCCCAATGAGTGGGGATAGAAAAAGGCCCGGATGCCGTGGGGCATCCGGGCCTTTGCTAGCAACTTGATGTTGCGGGCAGCTTAGAACTTGTGGCCGCACTTCTTGCAGACGCGCAGCTTGTTCTTGCCGTCCTTCTCGTGACCGACGCGGGTAACCTTACCGCACTCGGGGCAAACGAGATTGACGTTGGAGGCATCGATGGGAGCCTCCTGCGAAACGATGCCGCCCTGCTGGTTGGCAGCGTTGGGCTTGACGGCCTTCTTGACGACCGAAACGCCCTCGACAACGACCTTGTTCTCGGCGGGGAGAGCACGCAGGATAACGCCCTGCTTGCCGCGATCCTTACCAGAGAGAACCTGGACCTTATCGCCCTTCTTGATATACATATATCTCCCCTAACTACAGGGTCTCGGGAGCGAGCGAGACGATCTTCATGTACTTCTTGTCACGAAGCTCGCGAGCGACGGGCCCGAAGATACGGGTGCCGACGGGCGAACCATCGTTGTTGATGACAACGCAGGCGTTCTCATCAAAGCGAATGTAGGAGCCATCCTTGCGGCGGATCTCCTTAACGGTGCGAACGACGACGCAACGGACAACGTCCTTCTTCTTGACGTTGGCGCCAGGGGTAGCCTCCTGGACAGCACCGATGAACACATCGCCGATGCCTGCATAACGACGCTTGGAACCGCCAAGCACCTTGATGCAGCGAATCTTGCGAGCGCCGGAGTTGTCGGCGACGTTCAGCATGGTTTGCATCTGAATCATGGTAGATGTTCCTCCGAACTAAGAACCGAAGAGAGGTGCGCAGCCTTTAGGCGGCCCGTGGTATGCAAGCCAGGCATACGCACATCTTCGGAAACGTACAAGTCGTAAGAGCGACTGCTTATTTAGCGCGCTCGACGACCTCGATGAGGCGCCAACGCTTCATCTTGGACATAGGACGGGTCTCCATAACGCGGACGGTGTCGCCCACGCCAGCCGTGCACTCCTCGTCGTGAGCGTGCAGCTTCTTGGAGCTGGTCATCATCTTGCCGTACTTGGGGTGACGCTTGCGCTCGGTGATGGTGACAACAATGGTCTTGGCACCGGAGACGGAGGTAACGACACCCGTACGGACCTTACGCGAGTTACGCGAATCAGTCATGTTCTCTCCTTAGGTCCTACTCGGCGACAGCGGACTTCTCCGCTGCGATCTCGCGGGCGCGCTGCTCCGTGAGGACGCGAGCGATGTCCTTCTTCACGGTGTTGACGCGAGCGGTGTTGTCCAGCTGGCTGGTGGCCATCTGGAAACGAAGGTTAAAGAGCTCGGCGCGCATTTCCTTCAGCTTCTCAACGAGCTGAGCGTCCGAGAGCTCACGAATCTCTGCGGGCTTCATTAGTTCTCCTCCTTGGCGGCGGCGGCGTCCTCAGCAGCCCACTTGGCCTCGAGAGCGGCCTCCTCAGCCATCTCCTTCTCGATGCGCTGCTCAGCGTTCTTAGCAGCAACAATCTTGGTCTTGATGGGAAGCTTGTGCTGAGCAAGACGCAGGGCCTCGCGAGCGACCTCCTCGGGCACGCCCTTGACCTCGAACATGATGCGGCCGGGCTTGACGACGGCCACCCACTCCTCGGGGTTACCCTTACCAGAACCCATGCGAGTCTCGGCAGGCTTCTTGGTGATGGGCTTATCGGGGAAGATCGTGATGTAGACACGACCGCCACGCTTCATGTAGCGGGTCATGGCAATACGAGCGGCCTCGATCTGACGGTTGGTGATCCAATGGGCCTCGAGAGCCTGGATACCAAACTCGCCGAAATGCAGCTCGGTATTACCCTTGGCCTGGCCCTTCATGGAGCCACGCTGCACCTTGCGGTGAAGAATACGCTTAGGGGCAAGCACTACTGACCCCTCCTCTCGGAGTTACGACGACGAGGACGGGAAGAGCCCTCGAGTGCAGGGTTGGGAACAGGCTGGCCCGGGAGCTTCTCGCCCAGGTAGATCCAGACCTTCACGCCGCAAGCGCCCATGGTGGTGCTGGCGACAGCCGTGCCGTAGTCGATCTTGGCACGGAGGGTGTGCAGAGGCACGCGACCCTCGCGGTACCACTCACGACGGCCCATCTCGGCACCGCCGAGACGACCGGAGCACTGGATACGGATGCCCTTAGCGCCGGCCTTGCGGGCAGACTGGACAGCCTTGCGCATAGCGCGACGGAAGGCAACGCGGCCCTCGAGCTGCTCGGCGATAGACTGAGCAACGAGGTTGGCGTCGAGCTCGGGGCGCTTGATCTCGACAACGTCGACGGAGAGCTGGCCCTTGGAGACGCCAGCGACCTTCTCGAGCTCGGTGCGGAGGGTATCGATCTCGGCACCCTTCTTACCGATGACAACGCCGGGGCGAGCGGTGAGGATGATGACCTTCACCTTGTCGCCAGCGCGCTCGATCTCGACACGGGAGACAGCTGCGCGGGAAAGACGCTTCTCGAGGTACTTGCGGATCTCGAGATCGTTACCGAGGGTCTTAGCGTAATCCTTCTCTGCGAACCAGCGGGAGCGCCAGTTCTCGGTGATGCCAAGACGGAAGCCGGTGGGGTAGACTTTCTGACCCATACAGCTTTACGCCTCCTTTCGAGGAGCAACGACGACGGTGATGTGGGAAGTACGCTTCAGAATGCGAGAAGCGGAACCCTTGGCGCGGGGACGGATGCGCTTAAGCGTCGGACCCTCGTCAACATAGGCAGCGGCGACAACCAGGTTGTCGGCACGCAGACCGTTGTTGTTCTCGGCGTTCGCAACGGCGGAACGGAGAACCTTCTCGACATCCACGGCGACGGCGCGGTCGCAGAAGTGGAGGATGTCGAAGGCCTGAGCGACAGGCTTGCGGCGGATCAGATCGACCACCAGGCGGGCCTTGCTGGGGGAAACACGCACATACTTAGCGACGGCGCGAACCTCGGTGGCCTCAGTTTCAATAGACTTAGTTGCCATTTACGGTTAACCCCCTATTTGGCCTTGTGGCCACGGAACGTACGAGTCGGCGCGAACTCGCCGAGCTTGTGACCAACCATGGACTCGGTAACATACACGGGCACATGCTTGCGGCCGTCGTGGACGGCGATGGTGTGACCAACCATCTCGGGGAAGATGGTGGACGCGCGGGACCAGGTCTTCACGACGTCCTTCTTGCCAGCCTCGTTCATCGCGGTGATACGCGAGAGAAGGCGAGTCTCCACGAACGGGCCCTTTTTGAGACTTCTGCTCATAAGTGCTTTCTCCTAAAACTCGGTATCCGAAATTACTTCTTACGGCGACGAATGATGTGCTGGTTCGAGACCTTCTTCTTCTTGCGCGTACGAAGGCCCTTCGTCGGCTTACCCCAGGGGGTAACAGAGGGACGACCAGAGGTGTGGTTCTTGCCCTCGCCACCGCCGTGCGGGTGATCGACAGGGTTCATGACGGTACCGCGGACGGTCGGGCGCACGTTCATGTGACGCTTACGGCCGGCCTTGCCGATGACGATGTTGGAGTGATCGGCGTTGCCGACCTCACCGACGGTGGCGCGGCAGGTAACGAGGATGCGGCGCATCTCGGAGGAAGGCATACGGACGATAGCGTACTTGCCCTCCTTACCCATCAGCTGGCAGGAGTTACCGGCGGAACGGGCGATAGCAGCGCCCTTGCCCGGCTGGAACTCGACGGCGTGGATGAGCGTACCGACGGGGATGTCGGCGAGGGGCAGAGCGTTGCCCGGCTTGATGTCGGCGTCAGAACCGGACATGATGGTCTGACCGACCTCGAGGCCCTTGGGGGCCAGGATGTAGCGCTTCTCACCGTCAGCGTAGTGCAGCAGAGCGATGCGAGCGGAACGGTTCGGATCGTACTCGATCGTGGCAACCTTGGCGGGCACGCCGTCCTTGTTGCGCTTGAAGTCGATCACGCGGTAACGACGCTTCACGCCGCCGCCCTGGTGGCGGGTGGTGATGCGGCCGTTGTTGTTACGACCGGCCTTCTTGGGCAGGGGCTCGAGAAGAGACTTCTCGGGCTTGGTGCAGGTGATCTCGGAGAAGTCGGAGATCGTCTGCCAACGCCTACCAGCGGAGGTCGGCTTAAGGTGCTTTACAGCCATTACAATCCCTTTCAATAGGAATCCGTTAGCCATCGCAGACAGGGATTCGAGGTTCTGCCTCGGGTGCGATGACACCGGACGTATACACGGTTCCGGGCGTGTCCATTTTATACGCCCAAAACCTTGAGCTCCCGCCTCCCCTATTTGGGAGGCATGAGCTCACTCAACAGCAGCGAGTCTTAGGCCTGGTTGCCAAAGACCTCGATGGTGTCGCCCTCGGCCAGCGTGACGATGGCCTTCTTCCAAGAACGGGTCTTGCCGGCGACATAGCGCACGCGCTTGGTCTTGGGCTTGACCGTCAGGGTGTTCACGCGAACGACCTTGACGCCGAAGATCTCCTCGACAGCGTCCTTGATCTGATACTTGTTAGCATCCTTGGCGACCTCGAACGTGTACTTGTTCAGCTCCATGCCGGAGAAGGAACGCTCGGACACGATCGGACGGATGATGATCTCGTGGGCGGTCATTTATGCAAGCACCTCCCCGAAGTGAGCGGCGATGTCGGCGGGCATCAGCACAGCGTTGTTGTTGACGAGATCGTAGGTGTTGGCCTCGTCGGCAGTGATGATGAACGTCTTGGGAATGTTGCGGAACGACAGGTAGGCGTTGACGTCCTCATCGCGAACGATGATGGTCAGACGCTTGCCCTCAAGGCCGAGAGCCTTGAGCATGGCGACGGCAGCCTTGGTGGAAGGCTTCTCGAAGCCGTAGTCGTCGACGAGCACGAGCTCGCCATCGGCCAGCTTGGCGGACAGCGCGGAGCGCATAGCCAGCTTGACCTCCTTGTTGTTCATACGCTTAGCGTAGGAACGGGGCTTGGGGGCGAAGACAACGCCACCGTGACGCCACTGGGCAGCACGGATGGAACCCTGGCGGGCACGGCCGGTGCCCTTCTGACGCCAAGGCTTCTTGCCGCCACCGGAAACCTCAGAGCGGCCCTTAGCGGACTGGGTGCCCTGACGCCAAGAGGCCATCTGGCACTTGACGATGTGGTGCATAACGTGGATGTTCGGCTCGATGCCGTACACCTCAGCGGCGAGCTCGGCCTCGGCGACCTTCTTGCCCTCGCTGTTCTTTACTTCAAACTTTGCCATTTAAGTGTTCTCCTTGGTATGACGCTGGGCTAAATGGGCTGGGCCCTTAGGCCATACGGATGGCGACGAGACCATTCTTGGCACCCGGGACAGCGCCCTTGACCAAGATGAGGTTCTGCTCGGCATCGATGCGGACAACGGAAAGGTTCTTGACGGTAACGCGCTCGTTACCCATGTGACCGGCCATCTTGACGCCCTTGAGGACGCGCGCAGGATAGGCGCACTGACCGATAGAACCGGGGTGACGCTGGAAGTGAGAACCATGCGTCATAGGACCGCGGCGCTGACCCCAGCGCTTGATGCGACCCTGGAAGCCCTTACCCTTGGAGGTACCGATGACGTCGACCTTCTCGACATCAGCGAAATCAGCGACGGTGACGACCTCGCCGACCTTGTGCTCCTCGCCGTTCTCGACGCGGACCTCACGAAGGAAGCGGACAGGCTCGACGCCAGCCTTGGCGAAGTGACCAGCCATGGGCTTGTTCACGTTCTTGGCCTTGATGTCGCCGAAACCGATCTGGACGGCGTCATAGCCGTCGGTTGCCTGAGTTTTAACCTGCGAGACAGCGCAGGGGCCAGCCTGGATGACCGTGACGGGAACGACGTTGTCGTCCTCGTCCCAAACCTGGGTCATGCCAATCTTGCGGCCGAGAATCATGCTGATCAAGATATGATCCCAACTCTCGCGTGGTCTTGGGACAATGCGTACGCCACCGAGCGTACGCCCCTAGAGGACCACTACTTACACGACATGCTCCCCAGCCTTGTATTGCGTCCGGACTACCTGACAACCCTATTAAGCAGGCATTTTGTCCAGCCAGAATACTCCCCTGGTTTCACACAGCTGTTTAGTATACACGGCTGCGGGCGTATCCATCGAGATTCATATTTCACTCACATTGTTTACGCAGGTAAAGTGCG
>DXZZ01000037.1:6819-16001 GCA_019419425.1 Collinsella sp.
ATGGCGCAGTTGGGGAGTTTTGTTGGGAGCTCGAAGCCCTCTGGGGCTGCAGCCTTGATGAATTGGCGGCTGGCGCTGCCGTGGCTTACTGCTAGGAGGGTTTCGATGCCCTCGGAGCCCATGAGATTGGTGAGGGTGCCTACCATACGTTCTTGCAGCGCGCGGCTTCCTTCTCCTCCGAAGGGGACCAAATCCTCGCCCGGATCCCAGACGTCGGTGGGTAGCGCGTCGTGGGGGCCTTCTTCGAAGGTGCCGTAGCAGCGCTCGATGATGCCTTCGCAGGGCTCGACTGCTGCGTCCGGGCCGAGGAGTTCGCATGCGACGAGCTGAGCTGTGTCCATGGCTCGGCCTAAGGGCGAAGAGACCACTTTGTCGGGGACAACGTCGTGGCTCTTGAGCCATGCGGCTGCCATTCCCGCCTGTTTACGGCCCAGGTCGGTTAACGGTGAATCACAGCGACCCTGGACCAGCTTTTTGACGTTGAACTCCGTCTGACCGTGGCGGAGTAGATACAGTTTCTTCATGCTCTCCCCTTCTGCATAACCTGCTTTGCCGGCACAGCCTTACTCGTGGGTATGTCCTACGTAGTCTTCGTCGATCGTAATTTTGGCAATCGACTTGGGATATTCCGATTCGACCCGTTGTGCCAGCGCGTGCTTTAAGTCTTCGGCACTCATCTGCAGATCCGAGGGTCGCACGCAGTCAAAGATCACGTTGGTGTGCGTAGGGCCCGGCACACAGCGCAGATCGTGAATTGAAAGGCGGCTATCGATCTGTTGAGCCATGGCGTTAATGCGTAAACGCATGCTCGCCACCTTGGGATCGTCGGTCACGATGGGGTCGTAATGGAGCGTGACAATCATGCCGTCTTCGTTCCTAAACGCCTGCTCAATATTGTCGAGCGTGTCATGGCTTTTCAGCGGGCTGGCCTCGGCTGCCATCTCGGCGTGAGCGCTTGCGAACTTCCTGCCCGGGCCGTAGTCGTGAACCATCAAATCGTGAACGCCCAAAACGCCGGGGTAGCTCATGATCTTGTCTCGAATGTGCTTGACCAGCTTAGGATCGGGCGTCTGGCCCAAAAGCGGGCTCACCGTATCCTGGATGAGTTCAAAACCGCTCCAGCCAATATAGGCACCAACGGCAAGGCCGACCCAAGCGTCAAGGTTGATGCCCGTCACCTGCGAAACAATTGCGCACGCCAGTACGGCGCCCGTGGCAAGAACATCGTTCTTGGAATCCTGCGCGGTCGCATGCAGCGTCTCGGACTCAATGCGATCGCCGAGCTTTTGGTTGAGGGCCGCCATCCACAGCTTAACGACCATCGAAAGCGCAAGGACTGCCACCAGGGCAAGCGAGAACTCGACAGGTTCGGGGTGGATGATGCGCTCCACCGAGGACTTTACCAGTTCGAGGCCAATCAGCAGCACGAGCGCCGCCACGACCAGTCCCGAGAGATACTCGTAGCGACCGTGACCGTAAGGATGCTCGGGGTCGGCCGGCTTGCTCGCCAGCTTAAAGCCCAGCACGCTCACGATATTCGAGCTGGCATCGGACAGGTTGTTCATGGCATCCGCCACAATCGAAACCGAACCCGACAGCACGCCAATTGCACCCTTCGCAGCGCATAGTGCCACATTAGCGAGAATACAAACCACGCCCGTCAACGTGCCCACGCGCGCACGGTCGCCCTGCGCACGCTTAACAATCCACTCGACCATCTATATCCGCCCCCACGGTACTACCTATATATCTATTGCTCAAACGGATTGTAGTGTAGCCACTTTGTCCTCCAGATACAAAAAGGCCGCAGCCCACACGGACCACGGCCTTGGAATGTGGCAAAGGAATCGTCCTTGTGTCGTACAGGTTTACGCGCTTACTTCGGCCACGCTCTTCGAGGTTTCGGGTGAATCGGCTCCGTCTTCTGCCGCCTGCCCCTTCGCCGGCACCACGCCAAAGCAGTAGCTCAGCGCCGCAGACACCGCAAATGCCACACCGCCGGCAGCGCAGCACCACAACAGGTTCGAGATGCCGCCCGTGGCAAAGCCAATGACCATGAGGACATTCGTCATGCCGATGGTATAGGCCGTAACGTGGCCCACGGCCGCAACAAGGCCTCCGACGGCGCCGCCAATGGCCATGCACGTCAGGCACCTGCCATATTTAAAGCCGCAACCGTACAGCGCCGGCTCGCTTACGCCGCCAAGAACACCCGAGATTGAATAGCCCAGCATGAGAGCCTTCTCGTCCTTATCCGCAACGCGGAGCGATGCGCCAAAGGGCATGCCCCAAACGGCGAACGTTGCCATCGTCGCGGCGATCAGAATGCACGAATCCGTTCCCACACTCATAAACTGCGCGTAGGCGAGCGATAGGACGACGTTGCTGACGCCCGCGATCTTAAGGAACTCCCAGCCCGCGGCAAGCCCCATGAGCGTGAGCAGCGACACGATGCCACCGGAATTGCCAAGCATAAACATAAGCTGGCCCAACAGCATGCCCAGATAGCTGCCCGCCGGTGCCGTAATACACAGCGAAACCGGAACCATGACAAGCATGGTCGCAAACGGAACGAACGAAAACGCCACGGCCTTAGGGATAACGCGCGAAAAGAAACACTCCACTCGCCATAGCACGGGCACCGAGATGAGAACCGGAATAACAGTCGTCGTGTAATCGTTGACCGGCGCGGGAAGCAGACCATACACGGAAGTCATCGATGCCCCCGTCGTCGATGCGGCATCGACGAGCTTAAGCAGATCGGGCGCAATCAATACGCCGCCCAGCATCATGCCCAGCTGCTCCGAGCAACCGAGCTGGCGGGCGGCCGCCCAACCAAGATAAACGGGCAAAAAGTAGTAGCCGGCGTTATAGAGCCAACTGTAGAACAGGCGATAGATTTCGGAATCGGCAGACCACAGGCCCAGCATGCCTTCGCCCATAATGACGGCGACGGTGCGGAACAACGCCGCGCAGACAATAAACGGCAACGCCGACATCATGCTTTTGGACAGATAGTCCACCACGGCCATGGCGTTTGATGAAACCGTCGTTGTAAACGAGGTGTTAGAAACTTGTGGCATGGAACGCCTTTCCCAATGTGACATGTGGGCTGTCCCTTTATCACATCGTGCGGTACTGACCGATTGCGCGGTACTTTTCGTAGCGGAGGTTTGTGAGGGTCGCGTCATCGAGCCGCCCAAGCGTATCGAAGGCATCAAATGCCGAGGACATGACGGCGCCGGCGATCTCCTCATGCGACAGGCCCCTATCGTCGACAATGCCGTCGATGATGCCGAGCGCCAACAGATCGGGGGCCGTGAGCTTAAGCGCCTCGGCGGCCTCATCCGCGCGCTCGGTATCCTTCCACAGAATCGACGCACAGGCCTCGGGGCTCACGACCGAATAGGCCGAGCTCGAGAGCATCAGGATGCGGTCGGCCACGGACAGCGCCAGCGCGCCACCAGAGCCGCCCTCGCCTGTTACCACCGAGACAATCGGCGTCTTAAGGCCGCTCATCTCCATGAGATTCCGGGCAATCGCCTCGCCCTGGCCGCGCTCCTCGGCACCGATGCCGCAAAACGCGCCCGAAGTATCGACCAGGCACAGAACCGGTCGACCAAACTTTTCGGCCTGGCGCATAAGGCGACGCGCTTTGCGGTAGCCCTCGGGATGTGCCATACCAAAGTTGCGACGCATGCGCTCTTTGGTCGTGGTGCCGCGCTCGATGGCGATAACCGTCACAGGACGTCCGTCTTTCCAGCCAATGCCACCCACCACGGCGGCGTCATCACCAAAGTAACGGTCGCCATGCAGCTCCACAAATCCGTCCAAGCCCAGCGAGATCATCTCACCCGCCGTGGCACGATCTGCCGAGCGGGTCTGCTTGACAATCTCGAGCGCGGTTTTTGGTGGCGCCGAGCGCTTAAACAAGTGTCCCAGCTTTTTGCCGCGGCGACCCGTATGCACGATTTCATGCGGTGCCCCCAGGCCGGGCGCGTGCCCTTCGTGCAGCGCCAGCAGCTCGCCTACCGTGAGCGCAATCTCGCCACGCGGAACAACGGCATCGCAAAAGCCGTGCTCCATCAAAAACTCGGAGCGCTGGAATCCCTTGGGCAGTCGCTTGTGCATGTTCTGCTCGATCACGCGCGGGCCGGCAAATGCCGTCAGGGCATCGGGCTCGGCCAGGATAATGTCGCCCTCCATGGCAAAGCTCGCGGTCACGCCGCCAGTCGTGGGGTCGGTGAGCACCGTGATATACAGGCCGCCCGCCTCGCTGTGGCGCCTAACCGCCGCAGAAATCTTGGCCATCTGCATAAGCGATGTCACACCCTCTTGCATGCGCGCACCGCCCGAAACGGTAAAGCCGACAACTGGCAATCCCATCTCGGTCGCACGCTCAAATGTGCGACAGATCTTCTCGCCCACCACGGAACCCATCGAGCCCATCATAAAGTTGGCATCCATAAAGAAGAGCGCCGTATCGCAACCGCAGATTTTGCCCCTGCCGCACACGACGGCGTCGCGCTCGCCCGAACGCTCGCCCGCGCTCTTAAGCTTGTCGGCATAGCCGGGAAACGAGAGGAAGTCCTCTGACGCCAGATTGGCATCCCATTCCTCAAACGTGCCCTCGTCGACCGTCATGCGCATGCGCGCGCGACCGCTCACGCGAAAGTGTTTACCGCAGCGAGGACAAACGTCGAAGTTGTCGTGCAGGAGTGCCTCATCGATTACACGGCGGCACTCCGGGCACTTGATAAACACGTGGCGCGCGGGAAACTCGGCACATGACTCGGTCATCGGCCCCTCGAGGACGTTGACCGTCTTCGCTTTTCTATTCATCAGCATAGAGATGCCCCATCAAATCGGTGTGGTACATGCCCGACAAGAACTCATCGTTTGCCAGCACGTCGAGCTGAAGCTCGCTGTTTTCGCTCACGCCCTCGATCACGAGCTCGCCCAGGGCCGAACGCATCTTGCGAATGGCACCGTCGCGCGTGGGCGCACACACGATGAGCTTGCCGAGCATGGAGTCGTAGTACGGCGGAACGTTCGCACCGGTAAACATGGCGGAATCCCAGCGTACGCGCGGACCACCCGGCACACGCAACGCGGTGACCGTTCCGCATGACGGCAGAAAGTCCGGCGTTTCGGCATTGATGCGGCACTCCATGGCGTGGTTGCGAACCGGCATGTCCTCCTGCTCAAAGGGCAGAGGCTGGCCGGCTGCCACGCGCAGCTGCCACTTGACCAAGTCGGTATCGGTCACAAACTCCGTAACCGGATGCTCCACCTGCAAGCGCGTGTTCATTTCCATGAAGTAGAAACTGCCGTCGTCCGAATACAGGAACTCGATGGTACCGGCTCCTTCGTAGCCGACGGCACGAGCCAGGTCACGCGCTGCCTTGTGCATGCGAGCACGAATGTCGTCGCGTCCGTCGAGGCACGGCGCGGGGCTCTCCTCGATCAGCTTTTGGTTGCGACGCTGAACCGAGCACTCGCGCTCGCCGAGCGAAAACACATGGCCCTGCTTATCGGCCATAATCTGCACCTCGACATGGTGCGCCGGCGCGACGAACTTCTCCATGTAGCACTCGCCGTCGCCAAAGACGGCCTCGCCCTCGGCACGTGCCTCGATGAACGCCTTTGCCGCATCTTCCACGCGCTCGACCTTGCGAATGCCGCGACCGCCACCGCCGGCGCGCGCCTTAATAAGCACGGGGCAGCCAATGCGCTCGGCCTCGGCCGTTGCCTCCTCGGGACTTTTGAGCAAATCGCAGCCCGGCACGATGGGCACGCCCGCCGCGGCGGCCGTTCGACGCGCGGCGTCCTTGTCGCCCATGCTGTCGATCACCTCGGCCGAAGGACCGACAAACGCCAGGCCATACTTGTCGCAGTCGCGCACGAAGCTCGCCTTCTCGGAGAAAAAGCCATAGCCGGGATGAATTGCCTTTGCCCCCGACTTCACGGCACAGGTGAGCACGGCATCGTCGTTGAGGTAGCTCTCGGCAAGACGCGGGCCGCCGATGCAATACGCTTCGTCGGCAAGCTGCACGTGCAGCGCGTCCGCATCGGCCGTGGAATAAACGGCGACGGTCTTGATGCCCATATCGCGGCACGCGCGGATAACACGGACCGCGACTTCTCCGCGGTTGGCGATGAGCACTTTGTCGAACATGAAGCCTTCCTTAACTTTCGTGCATGAGTGCAAAAGACATATCGGCGCGGCAGCAAACCTCACCGTTGACGCTCGCAGTACCCGTCGCAAAGCGGAACGGCCCGCGCGCACGCGTGATGGTGCACACCAGATCAACCGTGTCGCCCGGGCGCACCGGACGCTTAAAGCGCACCTTGTCCAGACTCGTGTAGAACGGCGTCGCGCCGCGCGCCTCCTCATCGCCCATCAGCAGCACGCAGCAGTTCTGGGCGAGCATCTCGCACTGGATCACGCCGGGGACGACCGGGTTTCCCGGAAAATGCCCCTGCAAAAAGTACTCGTCGCCCGTAATCGTGATCTTGCCGTGGGCCTCGTCGCCCACCAGCTCGGCTTCGTCGAGCAAAAGCATCGGCTCACGATGCGGCAACAGCTTCTTGAGCTCTTCTTTGTTCATGGATATCACCTATCCGATCCTCATGAGGCAGCTGCCAAACTCCACGAGGTCGCCGTCGGCCACGCAAATCTCGAGCACCTCGCCATCTGCCTCGGCCGTTACCTCGTTGAGAACCTTCATGGCCTCGATGATGCAGAGGGTCTCACCGGCCTTGACCTTGGAGCCCACGTGCACAAACGGCTCGTCGCCCGGCGCCGGGGCAGCATAGAAAACGCCGACCATGGGAGCGGTCACCTCGGTGCCCTTGGGCTCCGGTGCGGCGGCAGGCGCCTGCGCGGCGGGCTCCGGTGCGGCGGCAGGCATGGCGACAGGAGCCACCGCCGGAGCAGTCACGGCACCCGGCATAGGCATGGGCACGGCAACCGGCTGCGCCACACTCGCGCGCTCGAGTTCGACCGCGGTGCCATCGGGCTCCTCAACGCGTACGCGCGTGAGGCCGCGGTCCTCCATCACATCGGCTATCTCGGCAAGTCTTTTGGAATCCATGCTCTAGCTCCTCGTATATCTACGCAGCGCGATGGCGGCGTTGTGCCCGCCAAAGCCCAGGTTGGTCGAAAGCGCCCAGGTAAGGTCGGCGCGAACCGCGCGATTGGGCGTGTAATCAAGATCGCAGGCGGAATCGGGCGTGTGGTAGTTAATGGTCGGCGGCACCACGCCCTGCTCGAGTGCCATGGCGCAGGCCATGACCTCGATGGCCCCCGTGGCACCGATCATGTGCCCCGTCATCGACTTGGTCGACGAGACATGTGCGGCGCGCGCCGCGTCCTCGCCGAGCGCTCGCTTAATGCCCGCCGTCTCGGACGAATCATTAAGCTTGGTCGAGGTGCCGTGGGCATTGATGTAGAGGCCCTCGGAAGGCTTGACGTCGCCCTCGGCCACCGCCAGCGATATCGCGCGGGCAATGCCGGCAGCCTCGGGATCGGGACTCGTGATGTGATAAGCATCATCGGTGTTGCCGTAGCCCACGACCTCGGCATAAATGTGCGCACCGCGCGCCTGCGCATGTTCCATGCTCTCGAGTACCAGCACGCAAGCGCCCTCGCCCATCACAAAGCCGTCGCGGTCTGCATCGAACGGGCGGCAAGCCGTCGCAGGATCGGGGTTGGTGGTCAATGCGCGGCAGGACGTAAAGCCTGCAACGGCATCGGGGATAATGGCCGCCTCGGCGCCGCCCGCGAGGATCGCGTCGGCATAGCCGTGCTTGATGGCGCGGAACGCCTCGCCCACCGCATGGGCCGAGGTCGCGCAAGCAGTCACGACTGGCAGGGTCGGTCCCTTTGCCTTGTGGCGGATCGCGATATTGCCCGAAGCCATGTTGGGGATCATCATCGCAATCATATAGGGCGATGCGCGGCGAGGTCCACGATCGGCGATCGTGTGGACGTTGTCGACGAGCGTCGTCATGCCGCCCACGCCCGAGCCCACGTAGACGCCCAGGCGCTCACGATCGATGGCGCCTTCGACATCAAAGCCCGCATCGTGCATTGCCTCGTCCGAAGCCGCCATCGCAAACTGAACGCAGGGGTCCAGATGCTTGGCGTCACGCTTGCCAAAGTACTCGTTGCCGTCAAAGCCCTTGACTTCGGCCGCCACCTTGACGGTAAACGCATCGGTATCGAAGTGCGTGATCGGGCCGATGCCACAGGTCCCGGCGCACATGGCCGCCCAGGTGGCAAGCGCGGTGTTGCCGAGCGGCGATACGGCACCTATGCCGGTGATTGCAACTCTCTGTTCCATCATGGTCTCCTCATCCAAGCCGTTCTTCGGCCCTGGTTTCTACATCGCCATTCCGCCGTCGACGCGTACAACCTCGCCCGTAATGTAGGAAGCCGCATCGCTCGCCAAAAAGCGCACCACGCCAGCCACTTCCTCGGGGCGCTGCATGCGCTTTAGGGGAATCTGCTCCTCGGTTGCCGCGCGAACCTTCTCCGAGAGCTTTGACGTCATATCCGTCTCGACAAACCCCGGGGCGACCGCGTTCACTCGTACGCCGCGGGGCGCAAGCTCGCGCGCTACCGCCTTGGTCAGGCCAATCACGCCCGCCTTGGAGGCAGCGTAATTAGCCTGTCCGGCGTTGCCCATCAGGCCCACAACCGAGCTCATGTTGACGACGCAACCGCCGCGCTGGCGCATAAAGGTCTTGGTGATCGCGCGCGTCATATTGAATGTTCCCTTGAGATTGACATCGAGCACGCGGTCGAAGGCATCGTCGCCCATACGCATGAGCAGGCCGTCGCGCGTGATGCCGGCGTTGTTGACGAGCGCCCAAATGGAGCCAAAGTCGTTGAGGACCGTCTCCACGCACGTGTTGACGGCGGCGGGATCGGCCACGTCACATTGATATGCGCGCGCCGTGGCGCCAGCCGCCTCGCAGGCCTCGCACGCCTCGCGCGCCGCATCGACGCTGCCGGCATAAACGACGGCGATATCGTAGCCATCCTCCGCCAGGCCCACGGCACAAGCGCGACCGATGCCGCGTGAGCCGCCCGTGACCAGCGCCACGCGGCGCGATCCGTCGCGCTCGAGCGCGCCGTTGTTCAAGTTGCCCATGTCATTCCTTTCGGGTTACAG
>DXZZ01000038.1:0-15890 GCA_019419425.1 Collinsella sp.
ACATGCGCTCATATAACTTACTTCCGATTATATGAGCGCATGTTCATATGTCAATACAATTTACGTTAACTTCGATGACTGCTTGCCGCCTCTGCGATTTTCTGCGGGTTGGGAGACATCGACGCAATGCTCGCCAACATATTTCGAGATGTTCGGCCAGCATGCTAAGAAAGCCACCTTGAGAAGCATTAGGACTGTTCATATTTGTACTTTATCGTGTTAAATACAGCGAGAATCAGTTCTTCCTCTACGGGAGTTCCTGCAGAATCAGTTTTATCTAAAGTTATATTGAGCATTGCTGCAGCCAATCTGGCACATCGGTGGCCGAATAAGTCGAAAAATGTAGGTGGACATCCGCAGAGATCGCCTTTAGAAGAGCGAATTCTCAATTAGATCAATAATCGTGTCGTCTTCCGTGCGGTTTTCATCGATTTTTTCGAACATGTCGCATTCCCAAGGCCCATTGATTTCCTCAGCAAGGGCCCCGACGTGTTGCATGTCGTCGGGTTCTGGCACATCGTTGATGCTCGGGTCATCAGCTTGCGGATATTGGCTTGCAATTTCGCGCTTGGCGGCCTCTTCTTCTTTGAGTGTCTCCAGGACGCGGCGACCGTATTCGAAGTAGCGCCGCAAGACAAATTGACGAAGAGTTTCTTGCAGGATGGCGAAGTTATCCGGGAGTCGACCGGGCCATATCTTCTCGCGAATGCGAATCGCTTCCATGACCCGCCTAAAAGCGGACTGCTTGAAAAACGAATGACGACTAACTGTGATAACGGCATATCCCATGTTTCGCAGCGTGTTTCGGCGTTCCTCGTCAATTGATTGCTGTTCGGGCTCGTCGTGGTAAAAGCCGTTGTATTCGATATCGGTCATCGAATTTTCGAGCAGCGCGTCGAGGTAGAAAACCGTCCGTCGCGTTAGGGCGGCGTATCTTTTGGGGACTGGGATCGGATAGTCCGTTTTGATAGCGCGTATGGCTAAGCCACCCATTGACTTGGGCATTGTCAGCATCATGACAAACGCCGTTTCGAGTGGGGAGCGACAGCCTTCGCGTACATAAGAAAGTGCCTTAAGTGCTTTATTAGATCCACGATACCCCGATGCCTCTGAAAAGAAGGCTCTGAGCTCTTCAACGCTGGTTAGGGCTGGGCGCTCGCGATATTGAGTTTCGTCGGACGTTCCAAGCGCGTAGGAGCCGCAGATTTCAAAGTAATACTCAACGAGCTCCGAAAGGTTGAGGTCGGCTGCTGCTTCTAACGCGCACAGCTTGATATCGACGATGTAGACGTTCGGCTCGAGTTCTAGGTAGCTTTCTGCATCAAACGTATAGCGCGTGCAGTGGCAGATGCAGCCCTTGCGGTGCCTTTTGGCATTATTGGAAAACGTCAGCACATGGATGCTTTCAGAATCGACATTCTTTCTGTTGAGCCATGCTCGCGCCGCTTCCAGGTTGGACGTGGTCGGCGCAGACACCTTGATCTTTTCCATAGATATGGGATCGGTCGCGTGGCTTGCGAGCGAGTTGACTGTTTGGTATACAGCGCGTGCCGTGGTATGTGACAGAACGATTCCCATACGCGCATGATGGCATAGCGGACGCCATATACGCTCGAAACTTCGGGCAACGGTATTGGGGCGCGGCTTATCTTCTGCGAACGGTGGGTTTTTGAGCTGTCGTATTGAGGGGGGCAGCTTCGGCTGGGGAGGTTTCTGTCGGCTGCCCCATTTTGGTGAACTTTAGTTGCGGATTCGTAGCTTCTAAGCGTTTTTGCCGACCGCTCAGATGCCTCACCAACATAATTTGAGTTATTCGGCCTTATCCTATACGAATGGTGCGATCGCAACGTCCTATTCGAATTGATTCAGATAGATTTATAGGGCTTGGTTGCGAAATTGGGGCGACTATAGCGCTCGATTGCGGTTCAAGGGGCCTTGACTAGTGGTTCAGCTGGCCGAACAACTCGAAAAATGTAGGTGGGCCAACCTGCCGACTATGTGAAGCACGCGTATTTGCTCGTTTTGATGAAAACTAGGGTGCAGCCATAAGGCTGCGCCCTAGTTTACTGCGTGCCGGTGTGCCCAGACGGATTGCGCTGTGCCTGGCAGGCGCTCCCGCAGATGGATCGGTTATTTCGCGAATAGGTTCTTGAGGTTGAACTCGGCTTGGACGGTGCGGAGCATGAGGTCGGTGTCGTCCAAGCCCAGGTGCTGCTCGTTGGCGTCGGCGGCGAGGGTTCCACGGCGGCGCGCCCAGTTCTCGAGCGCGGCTGGGGCGGACTCGCGGGGGAGCGAGCGCACGTCGGCGTCCAGGCTGCGGCAGATCTGGCGCGAGTCGATGACGATGATCTTGCCGGCGCGGCGTGCCTCGGCGTAGCCGTCCAGGTGGATCTTGAACCAGCTGTCCTCAAAGGCGGCGTTGTGTGCCATGTACGGGTACTTCTTCATAAGCTTGAGCAGCTGCTTTTGCAGCTCTTTGTTCTCGCGGAACGGCTTTTTGCCGTCGATGTCGTCCCAGGTGATGTGGTGGATATTCGACAACGGCACATCCTCGCCGCGGTAGATGTCGGGCAGGCCGCAGTAGTGTGCCTCGGCGTCATGCGGGACGGCGTCGCTGGTGAGCTCCATGATCTCCCAGCCCACGTTGATGATATAGCCGCGCTCGGGTGCACGGCCGGTGGTCTCGATGTCGATACCGAGCACGGTGCCCTGGATGGGCTTGCGGGCGTAGGCCACGCCGAGCGCGTCGCGGTCGCCGCGGATTTCGCGCATAACGGACGCGGCGGTGCGCTTTTGCATCTTGCCGATGGCGGCGCAGGTGTCGGCATCGGACAGGCCGCGCGAGAGCGTCGCGGGCGTCACGTTGCGCAGACGCGCCTCGCCAATCTGGTCGCACAGGTCGCGGTTGCGGTCGGCCAGGTCGCGCACGGTGGCAAAGTCGAAGCCGGGGTCGCCCTCGGCGGTAAAGTACTCGGTCTCGAGCACCTTGAGGGCCTCCTCGCCCTTCTGGCGCTCGGACTCCATGGCGCCGTGGTCGCCGTAGATAAACATGGGGATAAACGGCTGGCGCTCGTATTCGAGTGCTTGCGATACGTTCATATGCTACTCCTTGGACGGGCCGCGTTGTGCGGCTCGAGGCTACTGAGTTATGGCGAGATGATAGTTTACCATAGGCAACTATTGGCACCGCGCCCGGGACAACTACAATACCCTAGTTGACCGCTAGGACTTTTACAATGCTGCCGAAAGACACGAAAGGTTCCATCCGTCATGGATTTACTGATTGATATTCTGCTCGACGCCGGCAAGGACACGCTGTCGCTGGTGCCGTTTTTGTTGGTGACGTATCTTGCTCTCGAGACACTTGAGCACGTTGCGGGCGACCGCGTCAACGGCGCTATCAAGCGCGCCGGCGCTGCGGGTCCCGTGGTTGGCTCGCTGCTGGGCATGGTGCCGCAGTGCGGATTTTCGGCCATGGCAGCAACGCTGTACGCCGGCCGTGTCGTGACCTTGGGCACGTTGGTGGCGGTGTTCCTTTCGACCTCCGATGAGATGCTGCCGCTGTTGCTTGCCGAGCAGGTTCCCGTGCAGACTATGGCGATGCTTTTGGCTTCGAAAGCGCTGATCGCACTGGTCACGGGTTTTATCGTGGACGCTGCCATTCGCGGCCTGCGCCGTAACGCCCGCGCGCACGCGGCGATTCGCCGTACCGTGCTGGGAACCTCGGCCAACCCGGCCCACGTGAACTGCGCGCACGACGACCACAGCGGCGGTGACATCATCGACGAGGTGGCCGAGGCAGGCGTGAGCGCTGACCACATCCACGAGCTGTGCGAGCGCGACCATTGCGGTTGTGATGAAGACGAGGACGAGCACGAACACGGACATGGCCACGATCACGGTCATGAGGGCGAACATGAACACCATGATGGTCACGGTCACTCTCACTCCCACGAAGGGACGCCTGTCCTGTCGATCATCCGCAGTGCGATCTCGCACACCGTGCAGGTCTCGGTATTCATTTTTCTGGTGACGCTGATTCTGGTCGCCGTGCTCGAGACGTTCGGCGAGTCCGCGATCGAGCAGTTCCTGCGCGGCAACGAGACACTCGCTGTCCTGGGTTCGGCGCTTGTCGGGCTGATTCCCAATTGCTCGGCGAGCGTGGTCATTACACAGCTGTATCTGGAAGGCGCGCTGCAACTGGCGCCGATGCTCGCCGGCACGCTCATTTCCGCCGGCGTGGGTTATCTGGTGCTGTTCCGCACCAACCGCAGCGCCCGCGAAAATGCCGTGTTCCTGATCATGATGTACGTCATCGGCGCTGGCTGGGGCCTCATCCTCTCCGCCGTTGGCCTCTAAGTAGGCCTAAAAAATGGGCTTCAAATAGCCATGCTCAGCGCCTGCGCAATGCGGCGACGCATGGCATTTTGAAGCCCGTTTTTTGTTGAGCCATGGATTCCGAGCGCTCACACCGCTCAAAACAAAAAGGTAGATTTTAGGCATGTCTCAAAAATCTACCTTGGTTAGTGCAGCAACTCGGTGAGGTTGCGTTTAAAGCGGGCGCGGTCTTCGCTGGTAAATGCTGCCGGACCGCGAGTGCGTCCGCCGGCGCGGCGTACCTTCTTTTCCTCGTGGCGAATAAACAGCTGCATGTCGATGGTTGCTTTGTCGTAGACGCGCCCGCGCACACCGATAGCGGCGGCATCGCGCCCGAGCACCATGCTCGCCAAGCCAATGTCCTGCGTCACGACCACGTCGCCCGCCTGCAGGCGTTCGACAATGGCAAAGTCGGCGCTGTCGGCGCCCACGCTCACGTCGAGCGTCGTGACCCAAAAGCCGCGTCGCGCGTGCTCGGCATCGCGCGGGTCGTCGCGGCGAATGTGCCGTTCCAGGTTTTGCGTGCTGTTGCCGGCGATAACAACGGCGACGCCCGCCCGCCGCGCGCAGTCAATCGACTCGCGCGTGACCGGGCAGGCGTCGGCATCAATAAAGAGCGTCTTTGGCATCTAGCGCACCAGTTTGCCAAACTGAATGGCGCGAACAATGAGCGTCACGCCAAACACCAGCAGCGCGGCACCGCTAAAGATGACGAGCATCTTGGCCGACCACAGCGGATAGATAAACACGAACATGCCCGCGATGATGGAGAGCGCGCCGCTCAGGATGGCGAGGGCGCGGTTGGCGGAAAGCTCGGATTCCAGAATCGACATGACGCCCTCGACGATCCAGCCAAAGCCGGCGACGACCACCACGAGCGTGGTGAGCGTCGCGGTCGAGAAGGCCTGGTTGCGCAGGATTATGACGCCGCCCAGAATGATGAGCAGGTTGGAGATGATGCTCGTAACGCGCCAGCCGGTGGGCAGCAGCGGCTCGAAAACAGCGGTAAACAGCCTGATCGCGGCCGTGATCACAAAGTAGATGCCCAAGACGGTCGTCAGGAAGACGAGGGATTTGGCGGGCGCAAACAGCAGTGCGATGCCGGCGACGAGCGCCAAGACGCCCGTGATGGCGTAAATCCAGCGCACGGCCTTGACGGCCTTGCCTGCCATGCTTTTCTCGTCAAATCCAAACGCGCTCGATTTTTGGTCATCGTCCCTAAAGATACCCATAACGTCTCCTTTCCGTGCGGCGTAAGCCTTGATCGTTACAACCAGTATCGCTTAAAGGCGCTGGCGTATGGGTCGGGGAGGGCGAAACGTAACCCAAAGGTCCCGAATTGTTTCCGTTGTTCCCCACGTCGCGGTTTTCTATTCAACAGGTGTAGAACATTGCAGCCCTGTTCGTTATTGCCTACGTTTTAGGTTAGATTTTCCTAAGGACAATTGGCTTGTATTGGGGGTCCCTATGAACGAAGCAGTTCCCGAGGCACCGTCGAGTGTCGAATCGATGGCAAAGCAAGGTTGCGAAAAGCTCGGTCTGGAAGCGTTTGATGCGCTGGTCCGTCGTGCCCGTACGTGCCGTCGCTTTGACGAGTCTATGCGCGTGCCGCGCGAGTTTTTGCTCGAGCTGGCGGAACTGGCGCACCTGGCTCCCTGCGGCGCCAATGCTCAGCGTCTGCGCTTTCACGTGGTGAGCGGTGCAGAGGACTGCGCGCGTGTATTTGACGAGCTTGCATGGGCCGGTGCGCTCAAGGATTGGCCGGGTCCCGATGAGGGCGAGCGCCCGACCGGCTACATCGCGATTCTTGCTGAGCGCGCCGTTCCGGGCAAGCCCGCCGCTCCCATTACCGATGTCGGCACGGGCATTACCGCGCAGACGATGATGCTCGCCGCCCGCAGCGCCACGCCCGAGGTGGCAGCCTGCATGTTCAAGGCCTTTACGCCCCACGCGATCGATGCCATGGGGCTCGATAACGACAAGTATGAGCTCAAGCTGATCATGGCGTTTGGCATTCCGGCCGAGACACAGGTGATCGATGCGATCGATTCCAACCCCGACGGCTCCATCAATTATTGGCGCGACGAGGCGCGGGTGCACCACGTACCCAAGCGTCCGCTTGCCGACGTGCTGCTGTAGTTGTGCGTCGTTGCGGTGCAATCCGGCGGCAAAATCACCACAAAGGCTCCTGTCCCCTTTGTGGTGGTACGAGGGGAGGGTGTGTGGCAGATCTGTATTTGGTGCGGCATGGGCAGACTGAGCTCAATGTGCAGAGCATTTTGCAGGGCTGGCACGATTCGCCGCTTACGGCGCGCGGGCGCGAGCAGGCGCTGACGGCGCGTACGGCGTTTGCGGCGCGTGGCGTGGCCTTTGATCATGTGTATTCCTCGCCGTTGGGCCGGGCGCGGCATACGGCCGAGCTTATCGTTGGCGAGGGCCGTTCCATTGAGCTGGTCGATGACCTGCGTGAGTGGCATTTTGGCTCGCTGGAGGGCACATCAAATCGCGAGATGCCGCCGCAGCCCTGGGGCGATTATCCGGTGGCCTTTGGCGGCGAGTCGGAAGTGCAGCTTCAGTCGCGCATGGTCGCGGCGCTGTCCCGCATCATGGCCAGGCCGCAGCACGACTGCGTGCTGGCGGTTTCCCACGGCTCAGCCTGCCAGGAGTTTCTTGAGTATGTGACTGGCTGGGGAGAGCTGCCCGACAACGGTGCCGTGCTTCATTTTGGCTATTGCGATGGGGCGTTTTCGCTCTTGGGTTGGTAACGAACGAAAGGACCCCTATGAATAAAGATCTGTATCTGGTCCGTCATGGACAGACGATATTCAACCTTAAGCGTATCATTCAGGGGTGGAGTGACTCGCCGCTCACACAGCTGGGCTGCGATCAGGCGGCGCGTGCCGGCATGTTCTTGCGTGCGCGCGGCATTGAGCCCGACCACGCCTACACCTCTACGCTGCACCGCACCGAACAGACCATCGCCAACCTGTGGTCGGGCATGACGTACGAGCGCCTGGACGGTCTGCGCGAGTGGTTCTTTGGCGACTTTGAGGCCGAGCGCGTGATGCTTATGCCCGAGCGCCCGTGGCGCGATTTCTATCGCCAGTTTGGCGGTGAGGGCCAGATGCAGGTGCGCGAGCGCATGGTGACGACGCTGACCGATCTTATGCGACGCCCGGACCATTCGTGCGTGCTCGCGGTGAGCCACGGGTCGGCCATCAAGGAGTTTTTGGATCACGTGAAGGGCACGGAGGCCGACGAGCGCGAGCGCGTGCCGGGCAACTGCTCGGTGCTGCATTTCGTGTTTGACGATACGACCGATACGTTTGAACTGGTTGAGATCTTTACGCAGGAAGACTACGCGCGCGAGCTGGGGCTTGAGCCGCTCGTGGCTGCCGCGGGTCCGCAGCGCGGGTAGTTTGGGCGTGGCGGTGCGGGTCGCCGACTTACTTCTCGACGCAAAAGGGGCGGAGATGCATGTACCTGCTGCATCTCCGCCCCCTGTTTGTTGAGCTGCCGATTTTTGTGCTGGGCGGTCTGGTCTTGCTAGAACCGCGCGACCTGGTGCGTGAGCAGACCTGTCGGAACTTGCGGCGCGGCGCCGCTGACCTGCGCGGCGGGGAAGAGCACGGCAACGGTAAAGTTGAACGGCTCCTTGCCGGTGTACGTTCCGGCGGCACGGGCCTCATCGGCCAGCAGCTGCGACGCCCCGGTCAGAGCGGCGGCGTAGGCGGGGTCGTCGGTCAGTGCCGGCTCCGGTGCTTGGTCGAGCATAGCGCGGATGGCCCCGACGGCGTCCTCGCGCTTGACCTCCCACACGCGATGTGAAATGCCGGCGGGGTCGGTGACGGCGTAGAGCGAGGCGCCCTCTTTGGCGGCGCCCAGGATGATGCTCATGACGGGAGAGGCCTCGTAGGCGAGCGACACGGGACGGGGCTGTACCTTGAGGTCGGCGATTGCTCGCGCAGCGGCGAGTGCGTCGATGCTCTCGGCGGCAGCCTCGTCGCTACCTGTCAGTACGTTAACCGGGCAAATCGCCACGACACCTGTCACGCGACCCGGCTCGCCCGAGCATTCGTATACGTAATACGCCGCACCCGGGTCCTTGAGCATGAGCCCATCGGCAATGGCTCCGCGCAGAGCATCGTTGCCGCTCAGGATGCTGCCCATTGCAGGCAACGCCTCGAGCACGCGGTCCTGAGCCGGGCGGATGCAGGGAAACGGAAGTGCTTTCATGGGCGGTCCTAACGCACGAGTCGGTTTGTTCGCGGCTTATTATGCCCCAACTTGGCCGCTTGCGTCCCAGAGCGTGTTATCGGCGAGCGCGATTAGCACCTGCTGACAACGATTGATATCGGCGTGGGGCACATACTCGTTGGGCTTGTGTGCGAGCGCGAGCGATCCGGGGCCGTAGCTCATACAGTTGCGGTTGCCCGTCTTGCCAGCAATGACGGCGGTATCGGTGTAGCCGGTAAAGAAGCCGACGGTCGTGTCCGCGCCTGTCACATCGTCTGCTGCGCGCTTGAGTGCAGCTAGAAGGGGAGAGGCTGGATCGCGCTCGATGGCGGGGCGGTCGCCTGTCGCGGTATAGCTTCCATGGCAGCCGGGGACCGCGGCTTCGGCAGCGACAATGGCCTGCTCTACCATGCGCGTCGCGGCGGCCGTATCAGTCGGCGGGGTCAGGCGCATATCGACCCAGACCTTAGCGTGGTCGGGCACGACATAGGGACGGTAGCCACCCTCGATCTGTCCAAACGTGATGGTCGATGGCCCCAGCTCCTCATGTAAAGGTAGCGTCGCAAACGTGCGACGAAGCGAGCACACGACCTCGGCCATGGCGGCGACGGCGTCGGCGCCCTTCCAAGGCTGGCTTGCATGAGCCGTGACGCCGGCCATCTCGATCTCGAACCACGTACGCCCCTTGTGCGACACCTGGATCTGTCCGTCGGTGGGTTCGGTGTCCAGCACCCATTCGCGCGAGCCGACCCAGCCAGCATCGATCGCGGCCTCTGAGCCGCGCATGAAGTCTTCCTCGTCGACCGAGCAGATGAGCGAAAAGCCGCGGCGTGGCAGCGCGCCATCCGACGCCACGCGCTCGAGCGTATGGACCAGTGCGGCAATGGCGCAGGCCAGGCCACCCTTCATATCGCAGGCACCGCGGCCGTAGAGCTGCCGTCGCGCACAACCGCCCCAAGCGGTTCGATGTCTGCGTCCCAGCCATCGCCCAAGGTGACGGTATCCATGTGGCAGATATAGATCAGCCGCGGCTCGTCGCTTTGGCCCGGCACGGTGACTTTAAGGTTGCGGCGCCCGGGCAGCACTTCGAGCTCCTCAATCTGCACGGCATCGAGCGCAGAACTATCAAGTTGTGCCAGCTGCTGCTCAATGAGCCTCTTAATGAAGCGCTCAATTTCATCCTCATACGCGCCCGGGTCTGAGCTGTCGATCCGCACGAGCTCCTGCGCAAGCCGCCAGGCAAAATCCTCATCAACCATATGCAACCTCACAATCAGTTTGCTTTCCAAACCGATTGTAAGCCTCCTGAGAGATCCGCGACGTGGGCGTGGCAGTATTTACCGTTCGCAGGCCGAGCCAGCGCGTTTGCCGTCCGAGCGGGTTCACAAGCGACGCAGCGGGTACGTACCCTTCATGGACGACATGCTGTGCGACATATCTGCCTTTCGGTATCACCGGATACCTCCACAGGTCTTGGCAATAATGCCGGACCTGCCCGATTCTGCGGACGATCCGCGCAGGGAGCACCTATGTGAGCATCCGCTCGTCACGCATTTCCTGGGCACCCCGTTACACGTGTTGGCGCAGGGCAGCTGCGGACGTAAGGGCGATCGCATTGTCAGGCATGTTTGGAACGGGGAGAGGCCGTTTGATTCCATGCGACAGACAGAGTTTGGCCTCGATGTCGCGTCCCCGCTCTTTACCCTGCTGACCCTGGCTTCCTCGGTCTCAAACGAGCGTCTGATCATGTGCATGTATGAGATGTGCGGCACCTTTGCCGTGTGCAAGATTGCGCCTCAGGTAAAGTCGGCACTTGAGCAGGCATACGGGGGCCGGTGGGGTGACGCACGGTCGGGCTGGGAAAACGTAAAGGATGTCTCGGGGAATCCAACGGACTTGTGGAAACGACCTCCCTTGATCGAGCTCTCTGAGCTTACAGAGTTCGTCGATAAGGTCCGGGGGCTCCGCGGCGCTAAATCGTTCATACGAGCCGCGAAATGCATTACGGGGGTGGCAGCATCGCCGCTCGAGGTCCAGGCTTCGATGCTGTTTGGCCTTACGAGGTTGCGCGGCGGCGAAGGGCTGAGCCTTACCAATAACGTTGAGATTCGTATGACGCGCAGCGCCCGCCTGATTTCGGGGCTTGATAGGCGCTATGCCGATATCCTGCTGGCAAATAAGGACGGCAGTCGAGAGTGTCTGGTTGAATGCCAAGGTAAAGCCATTCACGGATCCATTGAATCCAAGATCTCGGACTCCGATCGAACGACGGCCTTGCAAGCGATGGGATATCCCGTCGTTCTGATGACCTATGGCCAGCTGGCCGACTCCGATGCCTTCCGCGTGGTGATGGAGCTCATCATGTCCTATCTCGATGTGCCGCTGAAAGACAAGACGCCGCGACAGCAGGAGCTCGAACGGCGGCTTCGTGAGGAGATTTTTATCGATTGGGCAGGAATGTAGCCGCGCGGGTGGAAAACGGTCGCGCGGACTAGAGTTTTGGTCACAAAAAGACTTATATTTCGCCTTGGAGGGGCCTTAAAAATGCTATCTAGAATAAGTTGTTTCGGAAAATGGACAGTCAACTTACATTCGGCACATAGAGATCGATTTTTACCTACTAAAGTCCCTGATAAAGCTGTTTATCAAAGCGGGTGTGCTTAGCGACTTGAGCCTCACTATCGATTATCTGAAAAAACTTGTTCTGGGTATCATTTTAAAGTCGTCCGGAGCAACAAAATCGGCCCCCGTTTCGTGAAAACGGGGGCCGAATGGGCTTCGTGGTCTGTCTGGCAGGATTGGCGCCGGCGCTATTTAATCACGCGCACACGATACATCGACGGAATTTGCTTAAGTGCCTCGATCGTGCTGCCGTCCAGGTGCTCATCGGTGTCGAACATGGTGTAGGCGTTCTCGCCAGCGGACTCGTTGGTCATGCGCTGCACGTTGGCGTTGTCCTTGGCGAGAATGGCCGTGATCTGGCCGATCATGTTGGGCACGTTGGCATGCAGGCAGGCAATGCGGCTTGCGGCGCGCGCCTTGCCCATGCTGCAGGCGGGGTAGTTGACGCTGTGCGCGATGTTGCCGTTTTCCAGGTAATCCTTGAGCTCGCTGATGGCCATGTCGGCGCAGTTGGCCTCGGCCTCGCCGGTGCCGGCGCCCGAATGCGTGGTGATAAACGTGTTGGGCATCTTGACGGTCTTGGGCGTGGCAAAGTCGCAGCTAAACCAGCTGAGCTTGCCCGCGCGCAGGGCGGCGTCGACGGCGTCCTCGTCAATGATGGTCTCGCGCGCGTAGTTGATGAGCACGGCGTCCGGGGCCAGCAGGTCGATCTGCTCGGTGCTGATCATGCCGATGGTATCGGCCTTGCTGGGCACGTGCACGGTGAGGTAGTCGCAGCCGCGGCAGAGGTCCTCGAGCGTGCCCACGCGCTGCACCTCGCGACTCAGCACCCACGCGTGCTCGACGGAAATGAACGGATCGTAGCCGTAAACGTTCATGCCCAGGTCGACACAGGCGTTGGCGACCTTGGAGCCTACGTTGCCCAGACCGATGACACCGATGCGCTTGCCCTTGAGCTCGCGGCCCACAAAGGCCTTCTTGGCCTTTTCGGCATCGACCTGAATCTCGGGGTCGTCGGCGTTGTTGCGCACCCAGTTCATCGACTGCACGACGCCGCGGCTCGAAAGCACCAGCATGCCCAGGACGAGCTCCTTGACGGCGTTGCTGTTGGCACCGGGGGAGTTAAAGACGACGACGCCTTTCTTGGCGTACTCCTCGACGGGGATGTTGTTGACGCCGGCGCCGCAGCGGGCGATGGCGCGAATGCCCTCGGGCAGCTCGTAGCCGTGCAGGTCGGTGGAGCGCATCAGGATAGCGTCGGCCTCCTCGGCGGTGCCCACAAACTCGTAGCCCTCGCCAAACTCGACTTTGCCGTCTTTGGTGATGTCGTCGATGGTCTTAATCTTACGCATGGAAAAACTCCTTAGCAGGTTTTGATCTAAACAGGGTGGTTTGAGATGGCTGGTCGGCCCGCGCGTTGCGGGCTAGTTAGATCGCGGACTCAAACTATGCTGCGCTTCGAAGTCCTTCATGTACGAGGCAAGTGCCTGCACGTCTTCCATGGTGACGGCGTTGTACACGCTGGCGCGCATGCCGCCCACCAGGCGATGGCCCTTGACGTTTTGAATCTGGTGCTTGGCCGCGCCTGCGACAAAGGCCGCGTCGAGCTCGGCGTCGCCGGTGCGGAAGGTGACGTTGGCGATGGAGCGGCTGTCGGCCTGCGTGGCGCCATGGAACAGCTCGCTGTGCTCGAGCAGGTCATAGAGCAGGTTGGCCTTGGCCCAGTTGCGCTCGGCCATGGTTGCGAGCCCGCCGGTCTGCTCCACCCAATGGAACACCTTGCCGCATACGTAGATGCCAAAGGTGTTAGGCGTGTTGAGCATGGAGTCCTTGGCGGTCTGGGTCTTAAGGTCCATGTACTGCGGCGTCTGCGCAAAGGCGGGGCCATCTGCGATGAGATCGTCGCGCACGATGACCACGGTCACGCCCGCGGCGCCGGCGTTTTTCTGAGCGCCGGCGTAGATGAGTCCGTAGCGCTCGACGTCGAGCGGCTGCGACAAAAAGCAGCTCGAGACATCGGCGACCAGCGGCATGTCGCCGCAATCGGGCAGCTCGTGGAACATGGTGCCGAAGATGGTGTTGTTCTGGCAGATGTAGACGTAGTCGAGCCCGTCGCCCGTGGCCTCGGCGGCAATGCGCGCGTTGACGTCGGCCATGGTGGGAATGCGGTCGAAATTGGTTTCCTCGGAGCTCGCGAGCAGCACGGCCTCGCCGTACTTGGCGGCCTCCTTGTACGCCTTGTTGGCAAAGTTGCCGGTCACGACGTAGCCGGCGCGGCCGCGGCGCATGAGGTTCATGGGGATGCCCGCAAACTGCAGCGTGGCGCCGCCCTGCAAAAACAGGACGCGGTAGTTGTCGGGGATGCTCAGCAGACGGCGCAGGGTTGCCTCGGCGTCGTTGATAATCTGCTGGTACATGCTAGATCGATGGCTCATCTCGAGTACGGACATGCCGCAACCGCGGTAGTCCATCATCTCGTCGGCGATCTCGGCGAGCACGCTTGTAGGCAGCGCGGCCGGGCCAGCTGAGAAGTTGTGCACACGTGCCATCTTCTAGTTCCCCTCGTAGTCGTTTGAACGTTCGGGATACTTTAGCACAGTGGAGCGCCAGGCGCGACCGCATCACGGTAAAACTCGACTGCGCTGCTATGATTTACAGGATGGTTACATGGGGGAGGGGTGCTTTACTCCTCGGGCAAATCCAAATCTGCGAGCGAAGGCATGAGGTTCTCTAGGCGCTTGATTTCTTCGTCGCAAATTAGCTAACCCCTGGCCGCTACGACGCGAGCGTGGCGATGACGGCTTCGTCGCCGGCGTATATGAGGGTGTCGCCGTCGGGGATGATCGTTTGGCCTTCGCGCTTGAGCATCACCACGATAAACGGGTGCTTGCCCTGCGGCACGTCGCGCAGGCGCTGACCGGCCAGGCGACCGTGGGGCGTCACGGTGATCTCGCGCAGCGTAACCTCGGCACGCTCTTCGAACGTTGGGGCTGCCATCACCAGAAGGTCGCCTTCCTCGATGACGGTATCGCCGTTGGGCAGTACCGGGTGCGCCCCGTCGCGCAGCACCAGGACCACGAGCATGTCCGTCGCGCTGCCAATATCGGCGAGTGATCGACCGGCAAACGGATGGCCCGCGCCCACCTTGAGCTTAACGAACGACATGCCGTCCTCGTCGCGGTAATCGTTAAAGGTGCGGCGCACGTCGCCTTCCGCGTCGATCATGTCGAGCTTTTTCGCCACCGCCGGTAGCAGCGATCCCTGCACCACAATGCTCGACACGGCAATCACAAACACCAGGTCAAACAGATCGTGCCCATCGGGAACACCGACCACCACGGCAAAGAGGCTGAATACGACCGAAGCCGCGCCGCGCAGGCCCGCCCAGCTTACGAGTGCGACTTGGCGGGGGTTGGTCTTAAAGGGCGCCAGCAGCATGCCCACGGCGACGGGGCGGCTCACAAAGAGCATAAACGCCATGAGTGCCAGGCCCGGTAGCAGCATTTGCGGCAGGCGTGCGGGCGTCACGAGCAGGCCGAGCAAAAAGAAGATGGTCATCTCGGCCATTTCGGTGAGGGTATCAAAGAAGTGCGCCATCTCGACCTTGCCGGTGATGTCGCTCGCGCCCAGCACAATGCCTGCCAGGTATACGGCCAAAAAACCGTTGCCGCCCAGATAGCTCGGCAGTGCGTAGGCAACGATCGCCACGGCGAACAAAAAGATAGTCTGCGCGCCCTCGGCCGTTGCGCGTGCGCGCTCAATCAGACGGCTGGATGTCCAGCCGATGGCAAGGCCCAGGCCAACACCCAGGATGATCTGCTTGGCCAGCAGCACGGGAATGTCGATATTGCCGCCCGCCGCGAGGGTCGCGAGCACCGCGGTGAGCATGTAGGCGACGGGGTCGTTGGAGCCCGATTCGACCTCGAGCAGCGAGTCGGTGCCGCCCCTCAGCGAAAGGTTGTGCTCGCGCAGCACGCTAAAGACGCTGGCAGCGTCAGTGGATGCTACGACCGACCCCAGCAGCAGGCCGCCGATCCAATCGAAGCCCAGCATGAAGTGCGCAAACGCGCCGGTGATGCCAGTGGTGATGACGACGCCGAGCGTGCTCAGCAGTACCGCGGGCGCGGCGACGGGCTTGGCGCGGTCGATGTTGGTGTTAAAGCCGCCGTAGAACATGATGAACAGCAGCGCCGTACTGCAGACGGTTTCGGTAAGCGCGTAGTCGCTAAAGTCGATGTGCGCCGGCCCGTTGACGCCCAGCAGCATGCCGAGCGCGATAAAGATGAGCAGGGTAGGGAAGGGGAGCTTTTTGCCGACGGGTTTGATGGTCAGACACAAAATGATGACGAGGCCGATAAAGAGAAGTATCTGGTTCATGGGTAGTGTCCGCTCCTGGGTGGTTGGCGTGGCACGGTCAGTTGTCTGCGGTTATTTGTACCCAAAGATGGTGGGTTTATGGGGCCGAGCCGCGGGCGTTCGCATTATCGACACGAGGCGGGGGCGCGGGCGGTGCTGGTTGGGGCGTTGGTGCTGGTGGCGCGGTGTTTTCGGGGCGTGCGGGCGGCCGCTTGTGACCGTTGGCAGCGGTGGCACTTTCCAGCTTTATTGCAACGGAGTACAATGGGTAACGTTTAAGTTCAACTTGAAGTTTTAGT
>DXZZ01000039.1:0-15034 GCA_019419425.1 Collinsella sp.
CGTCGAGGAGGAGGACTTCCTCTCCGCCGAGATCGAGGTCGTGCCCGCCGGCCCCGCCCGCGACATGGGCCTCGACCGCTCCATGATCTTGGGCTATGGCCACGATGACCGCGTCTGTGCCTACCCCTCCATGCTCGCCCAGATCGACGTCGCCAACGTGGAGCGCACGAGCATCACGCTCATCGTCGACAAGGAGGAGATCGGCTCCGTGGGCGCCACCGGTATGACGAGCCGCTTCTTCGAGAACACCGTCGCCGAGATCATGACGCTCGCCGGCGAGAATAGCCCGCTGGCCCTGCGCCGTGCACTCGCCCGCAGCCGCATGCTCTCCTCTGACGTGTCCGCCAGCTTCGACCCGGGCTATGCCGGCAAGTTCGAGACCAAGAACGCGGCCTTTATGGGTCGCGGCCTGTGCTTTAACAAGTACACGGGCAGTCGCGGCAAGGGCGGCTCCAACGACGCCGATGCCGAGTATGTGGCCCTCATCCGCGACATCATGGACGAGGCGGGCGTGGACTTCCAGACCTGCGAGCTCGGTCGCGTCAACGCGGGCGGCGGCGGCACCATCGCCTACATCATGGCCAAGTACGGCATGAACGTCATCGACTCCGGCGTTGCCGTCCTGTCCATGCACGCCCTGTGGGAGGTCGCCAACAAGGCCGACATCTACGAGGCATATCGCGGTTACAAGGCCTTCCTCGAGCGCGCCTAACCGACCCTTCATCCGTTGCGGTGAAATACGGACTAAACTGGCCCATAAACGGCCAAAACGGGCCGTATTTCACCGCAACTTTCTTTTTTGCAAAGGAGAGTCCATGCCGCAGGTCATCATTTCGCCCGCCAAGCAGATGCGCGCGGCCCAAGATGCTTTTGAAGTCCTGGGCATTCCACCTTTTGCGCACGAGACGGCTCGCCTCCACCGCGCACTGCTAGATATCGAGCGGAATGAAGGCAGCGGAGGTCTGCAGGCGCTATGGAACGTGAGTGACAAACTGCTGGGGCCTTGCCTCAACACCCTGCATGAGTTTGGGCCCATCCTGAAAAACGGCGATCTCGACAATCCCGCACTCGCCCGTCACCTCTCCCCTGCCGTCATGTCCTATCACGGCATTCAATACCAGAGCATGGCGCCCGAGGTGATGGATTCCGCGCAGCTCGCATGGCTGCAAGACCATCTGTGGATCCTCTCGGGCCTTTACGGGTGCGTTCGCCCCTTTCATGCCGTCGAACCATATCGGCTGGAAATGGGCGCGAAGCTCGCCGTTGACGATGCCCGAGACCTCTATGCGTTTTGGAGCGACAAGCTCGCGCGGGCTATCGCCCCGGCAGGCTCAAACACCACGATCGTCAACCTCGCCAGCGTAGAGTACGCCAAAGCCGTTCTGCCCCATCTCGCGGGCGACGCCACGGTCGTCACGTGCCTCTTTGGCGAAGGCATCCGCAACGGCAAGCCCATCCAGCGCTCGACCGCCAGCAAAAAGGCACGTGGTTCCATGGTGCGCTGGATGGCAGAAAACAAGCTCGAGGATGTAAGCGGGCTCACCGCGTTTGATGTTGGTTATCGTCACTTTCCCGAGCTTTCAAATAAGAACACTTTGGTCTTCCTGAACGAACAGACCTTGTAGGACCACCGCTACTTTTGAATGTGCTGCCTAGGCACGGCGTCTATTCCGCCAAGCCGTCGGCTTTGGCAACTTCGTTTGTCGAGCCATCTTGGTAGGTAATCTTAACGTGCTCTACCTCGGACACCGCAACACCCGATGGGGGCTCCAAGCGCCATTCCGTCAGCGCGATATCCATCGTCGTGGGCACATCCCCTTGATCTTTGAGCTCGACCGACAGCGTCTTAAGCGACGCATCGAAGGTCACGCGCTCGATCTCTTCACCAGGAATGGAACCGCCGCTCAGCTGCAGCTGGACAAATCCATCGCGCGGATACCAATAGTCGCCCGGCGCGGCAACGGTATTGCCACCCGCGACCTTCACCGTCATAATCGGTAGGCTATCATCAGCCTCAAACTCCCAAGAAGCGCCGCCGCGACCGCCAAACGTCCAGATACAAAAGGCAATCACCAGCACGGCAAGCACCGCAAAGCCAATCGCGACAAGGCCATGGTGCGCACGGCTTTCCTCGGCCGATACATCCCATTGCGTCTCTCGATATAGATGCTTGTCTTCCATGTTCGCCTCCCCACAGGCACGCTCGTTGGCCCAATCGTACCCATTCAGGCTATACTTGAGCCCATGACATAACGGGGAGCTTGCAGGACAAGACGGCAGGCTGAGACTGGGCGCGCCCGCCCTGACCCGCAAACCTGATATGGGTAATGCCAACGAAGGGAGCCGTGCCAATGAGCACACAGACCGAGCCCAAGCTCGTCACGCAAATCGACTTCGCCCGCGCCGGGCAGATCACACCGCAGATGAAGGAGGTCGCCGAGCGCGAGCATCGCGACCCCGAGTACATCCGCGAGCGCGTGGCCGACGGCCGCATCGCCATTCCCGCCAACATCGTGCATATCAAAAAGGGCATGCGCGCCTTTGGTGTCGGCGAGGGCCTGTCCACCAAGGTCAACGTCAACCTGGGCATCTCGGGCGACAAGGCCGATGCCGCCGAGGAATGGAAGAAGGTCAAGATCGCCGAGGACTTTGGCGCCGACGCCATCATGGACCTCTCCAACTCGGGCAAGACGCGCCAGTTCCGCCAGCAGCTCATCGACGAGACGCCGCTCATGGTGGGCACCGTCCCCATGTACGACGCCATCGGCTACATGGAAAAGCCGCTGGTCAAACTCACCAAGGAAGACCTGTTCGAAGTCGTGCGCGCGCACGCCGAGGACGGCGTGGACTTTATGACCATCCACTGCGGCATCAACAAATCGGTCACCAAGACCTTTAAGGAGACCGGCCGCCTGATGAACATCGTCAGCCGCGGCGGCTCGCTGCTGTTTGGCTGGATGGAGGTCACCGGCAACGAAAACCCCTTCTACGAGTACTTTGACGAGCTACTCGAGATCTGCCACGAGTACGACGTGACGATTTCGCTCGGCGACTCCTGCCGCCCGGGCTGCCTCTACGACTCCAACGACGCCACCGAGACTGCCGAGATGATCGAGCTGGGCAAGTTGTGCAAGCGCGCTTGGGCTGCCGGCGTCCAGGTCATGGTCGAGGGCCCGGGTCACATGGCGCTCGACGAGATTGCCGCCAACATGAAACTGCAGAAGCGTCTGTGCCACAACGCCCCGTTCTATGTGCTCGGACCGCTGGTGACCGATATCGGCGTGGGCTACGACCACATCACCGCCGCCATCGGTGGCGCCATCTCCGCCAGCTCCGGCGCCGACTTCCTGTGCTACGTGACGCCGGCCGAGCACCTGTGCCTGCCCAACGCCCAGGACGTGCTCGATGGCCTCATGGCCACCAAGATCGCCGCACACGCCGCCGATATCGCCAAAAAGGTGCCGCACGCCCGCGACATGGACGACAAGATGGGCCAGGCACGCCGCAAGCTCGACTGGAACGCCATGTGGAAGTGCGCGCTCGACCCGGTCACCGGCAAGAAGCGCTACGAGGAGTCACCCGCTGCCACCGAGGGCACTTGCACCATGTGCGGCAAGATGTGTGCCGTCCGTACCGTCAACAAGATCTTCGAGGGCACCACGATAGATCTGGGCATGGAGGACTAACTCGTCACCGGAGCCGCAATCGGTAACAAGGTGTTCGTCAACTGTTGACGTGTGAACATTTGCTTGCGTTTGCGTAAAGATTGCACTACCCGCCCGGGATCGGCATACAGCTGGCCCGGGCAACTTTATAATGCAGGCAGAAGACCCATTTGAATCCGACCGGACAAGGGAGCGAACATGGATCGCAGCAAGGTTCCCGCCGTTCTATCCATCGCAGGATCCGATTCCAGCGGTGGAGCCGGCATTCAAGCCGACATCAAGACCATCACGGCGCACCGCCTGTATGCCGAGACGGCCATCACAGCCATAACCGCACAAAACACGCTCGGCGTCACCGCCGTGCAGAATATCTCCCCCGATATCGTCGCTGCGCAAATTGATGCCGTCTTTGACGATATTCGCCCGAGCGCCGTCAAGATCGGCATGGTCTCCTCTGTCGAGATTATCGAAGTCATCGCCGACCGCCTGAGCGCCTGGAACGCAACGAACGTGGTCGTCGACCCCGTTATGGTCGCCACCTCGGGCGCGCGCTTGATTGCCGAGGATGCGGCCGAGGCGCTCACGCGTCGCCTGTTCCCGTTGGCAACGGTCATCACGCCCAATATTCCCGAGGCCATGGCGCTGCTCGATTACGAAGTCGATTCCGAGCGCACGCAGCAAAATGCCGCCATGCTCCTCACCCGCCGCTTTGGCTGCGCATCCCTCGTTAAGGGCGGGCATTTTGTCAACGAGGCCAACGATGTATTGGCCGAACCCGCGCCACTCGATGACGAGGGCAACCATCTGGGCGATCCGCTCACCACGTGGTTCCGCCACAAGCGCATCGAGACCGACAACACACACGGCACCGGCTGCACGCTTTCGTCCGCCATCGCCTGCGCGCTGGCCCAGGGCATGGATCTTGCCGATGCCGTCAATGCGGGCAAGGCATACCTGACAGGCGCTCTGGCCGCCGGCCTGAACATGGGCAAAGGCTCTGGCCCTGTCAACCACATGTGGCAGTACTAAATAGCCAGTAACCTGCCAAAAAGAGACAGGCTACTTTGCACCAAAAACCGTCGCAACATTCGATGAAAATCGTGCAAACGCGAAAAATCATTGAATGTTGCGACGGTTTGATTTTAGATAGCGGTCGAGCAAAGGACCAGAGCGCCTATTCGTCGGCGAGCTGGATGCCGAGCAGGCCCGAGAGTGCCAGCGCCTGCTCGGCATTGACCGTCAGGCCACGCAACTCATGGTAATCGCCCGAAACAACGGGCGCTGCAAATGTACAGCGCGACACATCAACGCCGGAAAGCGACGTCTTGAACACATCAACACGCGTCAGGTCACAGCCATCCAGGCGTATCTGACCCAGCTTGGCACCCTGAAACGCAGCCTCTCTCAGACGTGTATCGCATGCTGTCATAGGGCCAATACGCCCCTCCGAAAGATTTGCGTAGCTCAAGTCGCACGATCCAAACGACACACTCGACAGACGCGCCCTGAGCAAGTTGAGTCCCGGTGCCGAGCAATCGACGAAGTCGCAGCGATTGAGCCAACAGCCTTCCATGTTGCAGCGGATAAAGCGGCAACCGCGAAACACCACGTCGCGAAACGTCGAGCCGCTCCAGTCAACGCTATCGAACTCGCAAGATCGGAACACAACGCCATCGAAGGTCGCGCCGTTCGCCACGTCGTAGGCAAGATCCAAATCCTCAAAAGCGGTATTGGAGACGAGCTCATCGCCCTCGGCAAAGAGGTCGATGAGCTCGTCCATGCCCATATGGCAGCCAATCCGTTCGTTTACCCGGGCAAAACCACCACAAAGGTGCCTGTCCCCTTTGTGGTGGCTTGAGGCTGCGCTACTCACCGAGCATCTCTTGGAGCTTGGCTGCCACGGCATGTCCCAAGCTCTCGTGGCTCTCGGGCATCATATGCAGATAGTCGATATCGCCCGGCTCGGCAAACTCGGCGGCATTCAAAAAGTCGCAGCCAAACTGCTCGGCCACGTGCGCATAGTACTCGCCAAAATGTTCAGATGCCTCGACGGAACGCTCGTCAAAATCGGTCATATATACATCGGCGATCTGCGGCTTGATCTTGATAGGAGCCATCAGCAGGATGCGCGGGCAAGGCGCGGCGTCGGTCCACGGAAACGCGTGGACGGCGCGAATCAGCGCCATGGCGCCACGAGCGATATCGGAAGCTGTCACGTTAAAGACCGTCTTACAGTCGTTGGTGCCCAGCATGATCACAATGGCGTCCAGCGGCTTATGGGCCTCGAGCAGCATCGGAAGCGCGCGAATGCCGTTGAGGTTAGTGTCCAGGTGGCACATATCGTCGCGCACCGTCGTGCGGCCGTTGAGTCCCTCCTCAATCACATGCCAGCCCTCGCCCAGGTCACGCTGCGCCACGCCGCACCAGCGTACATCCTGCGCATAGCGTACCGCGGTGCCATCGCGCATACCAGCCGGATCATAGCCATAGGTGTTGCTGTCGCCAAAGCACATAACGTTTTTCATCGTAAGCTCCCCACTCAATAAAAAGCCGACGGAAGCAGCCTCTCCCGTCGGCTCGACCTATCTGTCAGCACGCACCGATTACAGGTACTTGCGCCAATCGTCCTCGTCCTCATCATCCTCGGCGGCAGCCTGGGCCTGCTCGGCGGCACGAGTGGCTGCGGCGCGGGCGGCAACCTGGGCATAGGACTCCTCGTTGCGCTCGGGGAACTTTGCCAGCACGTGCTCAAACTTGGCAAAGTCCACATCCCACCGCGTAAAGGGCACGGCAAAGAACACCTGCTTGACCTTAAAGTCGCCCGACGCGAGTTCCTTGCGGAAGAGCTCGGCTACGACCTCGGCATCAAAGCCGTTATTGTCGCAGCCCCAAGCACCCAGCACGAGCTTCTCGCGACCCAGCTCGTCGCAGATGGCGAGCACAAAGCGGATACGGTCGCGCAGGGCATCCAACAGGGCGTCGTCGCTCACGCGGTACTCCTGGCGGGCACGCTTGACGTTGGGCGCAGCGGCCACAATCACGTCGGCATACGCATGCACGTGGTTACGGTCAAAGCGCACCGCGGGCACCACCAGCGCACGATTGCGGTAAAGCTCGCAGTTGATGTTGCGGCGACGGTTCTCGCCGTACCACTTGCGCTGCTTGTCGAGCACGTTGTACAGGTACGAATCGGCACAGAGCGTCGCTTCCTGGCCCAGATAGCCCTGGATGTAGCCGCCACCCGGGTTGGTGAACGAGGCAAAGGCGAGCACTGCCATGTCGCAGAACTGCGCATAGCCACGGCCGTTGTCCAGAATGGCCTGCGTGGCGGAGGCATCAAGCACGGTGACCTCGGGCAGGGTCGGAGCGGGCTCCTCGGCAGGCGCGGACTCGGTCTCTGCGGGTTCCTCGGCAGGCGCAGACTCGTCCGTGACCTCGGTCTCGACGGACGCAACCTCAGCGGCCTCGACCTCGGCGGACTCAGACTCCTCGGCAACCGGCTCCTCGGCAGCCGCAGCCACTTGGGCCTTAGCCTTCATCGCCGCGACAAAGCCGGCAGGCATACCGTCGAATTCGCGAACGCCGGCAAGCGAGCGCTCGATATCCTTGGCACACGCCTCGGACACAGCCGCCACGTGGCGCTCGGCGGCCTTTGCGCGAGCCTCACGCTTGGGGTTGGGCTGTCCCGCGCGGTTGGGCCTGCGGTTACGGTTCCTGTTGTCGACATCTGCCATGAGTGGTCACCTTTCCTGTCGCTGCCGCTTTCGGTTTTTCCCATCCATGATACCCCGCCATGTACAAAAAAGACGGCCCCGAAGGACCGCCTTTCGCATTGATTTACGCACGCGGCAAGCACCGCTGCAACTCGCCGCTAGTCGCGACGACCAAGGATATTCAGGATACGCAGGAACACGTTGATGATATCCACGAACAGGTTGGACGCCATGAGCACGGCGTTGGGCAGCGTGGGCGGCACCGTCGTGGCCACATAGGTGTCGTAGCCAATAAAACCGGCGAACACCACGATCACGATCAGGTCGGTAATAGACTGCGAAACACCCATAAACATCAGCACGATCTCGACCAGGATCGTGGCAAGCAGAACGCCAAAACCGATGCCGTACACGCGCTGGAAGAACTTGGGGAAGGTCACGCCCAGCGCGCCAAAGACAAAGGTGATGGCGGCGGTGGCGATAAAGGCGGTGTTGATGGTGGGCAGGTCGTAGTTGGCAAGGCCAAACGACGCGGTCAGGCCAAAGGTGCTCGCAAAGATCACGTAACCCGTGAGCGACAGGCCCACAGACTGCTTGCCCGCGGCAGCCGACATCATGACAATGCCGACGATGGTCAAAATAAACGAGCCAAAGACCAGCGGCAAAGCGGCGCCGCTCATCATCATGCGGGCAAACGCCATGGTGCTCGTAAAGTAGGCGCCGGCGCCCATGGCGCAAAAGCCCGAGAAGATCAGGGCAGATATGGCGAGATTGTACGCGCGCGGCGACATCTCCTTGGCGCGACTTGCGCCGGTCTCGACGGGGCCGTTCTGATAGCCCTGGATATCGTTCATAGTTTCGTCCTTTCAAAAAGCGCCGCGAATGACGGCGCAGCAGATGACAAGATTCCTACCATTGTAGCCGAACGCCGTGCGTCCCTACTTACGGCGCTCGCCCTCGAGGGTGCGGTCAAACGCCCAGACTCACCAACGCATCACGTGGGCCTGCGAGCCGTCCGGCCGTCCGCACGCCTGGTCCTCCAGATATAACTCGGTCGCGTGCCCGCCAAAACGCACCTTATAGGTTGCCGTACGGATGCCGTGAACCGTCAGGCCAAACCCAGTGGTCGAGACAATCTCGTCAATCGTAAAGCAACGACCGTCGACCCAGCAGACGGTGACCGGCACAACCTGTCCGCCCGCGAGGATGCGAGCCACGACGTCCACATACTGCTTGTGCACGCGTCGAGTTTTGCCATCTGTCTGTCGATATTCCATGTCTCCTATTATCGAACGCATGTTTGCATATTGTAAAGCGAACAGACTGTGGTTTTGGAATGTCGTAGCAATCGCACGTGTCCGCATGGCGTGATAGCAAAAAGAACACCCACGGTCAACAGGGCTAATACTCAATTTTAGTGCCAAAAAATTACTTCTCCCATCAGAACTCGGCAAAGAAACCCGCAGGAGGTGATACGATTTATCATGTTTTTGTAACGTGTCTGCAAACTTCGAGAAAGCCCATATATGGACGTAACGTTCTCAACCTTCCTCGGCCAAATTGTGTCGAACCCAGTCCTTGCCGTCACCGTGATCCTCGCGTTGGGCGCCATCTTCGTCAACGGATGGACCGACGCGCCCAACGCCATCGCGACCTGCGTCACTACGCGCTGCATGCCCGCCCGCGCCGCCATTCTCATGAGCGCCGCATTCAACTTCCTCGGCGTGCTCATCATGACGCACTTTAACGCGAGCGTCGCCAATACCATCTCGCATATCGTTGACTTTGGCGGAAACAGCACCATGGCGCTCGCCTGCCTGTGCGCGGCCCTGTTCTCCATCGTCGTCTACGGCGCCACAGCATCGCGTTTCGGCATCCCCACCTCGCAAAGCCACAGCCTTATCGCCGGCCTGACCGGTGCCGCTATCGCCCTCGGCGGCGCGAGCAGCGTCAACGTCCACGAGTGGATGAAGGTCATCTACGGTCTGGCGCTCTCCATCGGCCTGGGCTTTGTCATGGGCTGGGTCCTGTGCAAACTCGTCTCGATTCTTTTCGCCGCCGCCAACAGGCGACGTGCCAATGTCTTCTTTAAATACGCTCAGATCGCGAGCGCTGCGGCCATGAGCTTTATGCACGGCGCGCAGGATGGACAGAAGTTCATCGGCGTGCTCTTTTTAGGCGTGGCCTTCGCAAACGGCCAAACTAGCGTCGGCGATGCCGGCATCCCCATCTGGATTATGCTGCTATGCTCGGCCACCATGGGCATCGGCACCAGTGTTGGCGGCGAGCGCATCATCAAGTCCGTCGGCCAGAGCATGGTCAAGCTCGAAAAGTACCAGGGCTTCTCCGCCGACCTGGCGGGCGCCGCGAACCTGCTGCTTGCCACCCTTACCGGCATCCCCGTGTCCTCCACGCACATCAAGACCTGCGCCATCATGGGCGTCGGTGCCGTCAAACGCCTCTCGGCCATCAACTTCGGCGTCGTCAAGGACATGATGTTCACCTGGTTCTTCACCTTCCCCGCCTGCGGACTCATCAGCTTTGTCATGGCCAAGCTGTTCATGATGTTCATCTAGTCAAACCGAACGTCCATCCGGACCGTAACACCTCGCCCACCCGTCTTCGCCTCGAAAGGACCCACTCATGGCAAAGAAACCCGATTCGTTCTACTTTGACAACTACGTCGCCTGCGCCGACCTCGCCGTCCAGGCCGCCGAGCTGCTTACCAAGATTTTCGAGAACTTCGATCCCGCAAAGATTCACGATATGCTCGACAAGATGCATGCGATCGAGCATGCGGCCGACAAGAAGCACCATGAGCTTGAGGACGCCCTGCTCACCGCCTTTATCACCCCGCTTGAGCGCGAGGATCTGGACCTGATGAGCTGCTCGCTCGACACCGTGCTCGACCGCATCGAGGGCGTCGTGCAGCGCGTCTACTTCACCAACATCCAGAGCATCCACCCCGATGCCATCGTCATCGCTCACAAGGTGACCGACGCCTGCCGCGCCATGAAGGACCTTATGGTCGAGCTTCCCAACTACCGCAAGTCCAAGACCCTGCGCGAACTCGTCATCCAGATCAACACCATCGAGTCCGAGGCCGACGAGCTCTATATCAACGCCATGCGTAACCTGCATGTCAACGGCAAGGACCCGCTCGAGGTCATCGCCTGGCGTGACGTGTACGCCTTCCTGGAGTACTGCGCCGACTGCTGCGAGAATGTGGCCGATGTCGTGGATTCGATTGTCATGAAGAACAGTTAATTGGGGGTACATGTCCCACCGGTCGCGGGCCCGGCCACTAATAACCTTTTTCACTCCGGCTGCAAGCAGAGTCGTTCAAAAGGTTATTAGTGGCCGGGCCCGCTCCCTTATGCACCACCATTGGGAACTTTGGCTGATAGATTTAGCGCGATGGGGGTTTGGCTGAAGGGACCTTTGGTATCCGTTCGGACACTTTGGCCCTTGATGAGCGTTTGGCTGATTGCTGCTTTGGGTACTCTTTGGGTTACTTTTGGTTTGTTTGATTTTTAATTTTAGGAGGGCTTGTATGTCTTATTTGGATCTGGCTCGTGGTCGGTATTCTTGTCGTTCTTTTGAGGACCGTCCTGTTGAGCAGTCGGTAGTGGATGCCATTGTTGAGGCTGGGCGTATTGCTCCTTCTGCTTGTAATAATCATCCAACCCGCGTGATGGTGTTGGATACGCCCGAGCTGCTGGAGAAGGCCGCTGCTTGTCAGCCTAGATTTGCTCGTGGTGGGTCTATTTTTGGGGCTCCGCTCATCTTCCTTATTTGCAGCGTTACCGATGATGCTTGGGTGCGCCCGTATGACCAGATGAATTCCAGTGAAATCGATACGTCCATCGTGTGCGACCAGATGATGATGGAGGCCACCGAGCAGGGCCTGGGAACGTGCTGGGTATGCCATTTTAAGCCTGAGGTGGCACAGGAGCAGTTCAACCTGCCCAAGGGCGTCTATCCCTATCACATGCTCGTCTGTGGCTATCCTGCCGACCACATCGCCGATCCCGAGCATCGCGAGGCCCGCACTATTCCCCTCTCCAACTTCCTCCTCAAGTAGTTTTTAGACATACCTTAAAATCTACCTTTTACCACGCGCCCTTCGCCGAGTTCTGTCCTATCGCATGCAGAGCTCGGCGTTTTGTTTCCCAACCCGTATACAGCCACAAAAAAGGAGCCCGCAGGTGCGAGCTCCTCTTAAGGACACTAGATTGTAGCTCTGATGCTAGTCCAGGTCGTCGGCGGCAAAGTTGTCGATCGGGGCGAAGGGATCGGCCACGGGGACAACCGGGTCAGCGACGGGCAGCGGCTCAGCGGGAACAGTCACCGCAGGAGAAGCGGCAGAACCGACCGGCGTGGAGGCCATGAGGTCGGCCGGGAAGGAGTTCTGGGCATCGTCCATGAAGTGCTGGATGAGCTTGAGGTACTCGGCCTTGAACTCCTCGCGGGAAGCCTTGAGACGATCGATTTCCTCGAGCTCGGCCTGCTTCTCGGTCAGAGCCTGGCGGATAACCTCGCGGGCCTTAGCGTCAGCCTCGTTGCGGATACGCTCAGCGTTCTCGTTGGCATCGTTGACGATGGTCTCAGCGGTCTGCTGGGCAGCGATCAGGGCAGCGGAAATCTGGCGCTCCTGAGCGGAGAAGTCAGGGGCAGGAGCAGCCACGGGGGCGGCAGGAACGGCTTGGGCGGTGGCATCCTGAGCCTGGGCAAGCTGAGCCTGCGCATCGGCAAGCTGCTGCTCGGTAGCAGTCAGGCGACCCTTAAGGTCGACGATCTTAGCGAGCATAGCGTCAACCTCGGAGGACAGCGTCTCCAAGAAGACGTCGACCTCGGCGGGATCGTAGCCACGCTTGGCCTCAGAGAAAGTCTGAGCCTGGATGTCTGCAGGGGTAATAGCCATAACAAGTCTCCTTTTTCATCGCCTCGGCGCTACACGCCCGACGTAAGTTACTAAGTCAGTTCTATACGAGTATACCTATAAGAAGCTGCAGAACCAGCCTCTGCACCAACTGCAACGCAATAATCGCAACGACCGGCGAAAAATCGATACCGCCCATCGGCGGGATGAAACGACGGAACAGGTTGAGCCACGGACCGCACACGCTATCAAGCACCGCGGCAATATCCTGAAGCAAACCACCCTGCTTCATGGGAATCCACGTCATAAAGCAGTAGACGACAATAAGCGTGGAATAGAAGTTGAACAGCGTGTTGACCAGCTGGACGATAGTGTAGATGTTGATGGGAATCTCCTCGTCTTGTCTTTACTTAAGGTAGCCGTCCGCACGAAGCTTCTTGAGATCGGAATCTTTGACCTCGCAACCGGCGGGCAGCACCATGAACACGCGGTCGCCCACCTCCTTGACCGTGGCACCCAGACCGCAGGCAAAGCCGTAAGAGAAGTCCAAGACGCGCTTGGCAACTTCGGTGCGTACGCCCACAAAAATCAGTGCGACAGGCTGCTTGGTGCGAACGCGGCGCACCACGGTCTCCACGTCGTCATAGCTCTCGGGGCGCAGGACATAGGCCGGCAGCTGCGGCGTGGCGTTGATGATATTGCTCGCATAGGCCGAGGCATCGCTCGGTGCAGGCGCGGGCGCAGCGGCGGCACGGGCGCGGGTGTTCTCGGCGTAGCTCGACGGCGTGTCATAGGCACCAGGACGATAACCGCTCGCAACACTGTCCTGCGAGCGCGAAGGCGGGTTATACGTCGTGGCATGGCGGGAGTCATCGCCGACCAGCTGACCGGAGCGCGTATACACGGCAACCGACTCAGCTTCACCGCGGCGCGTCTGACCAAGCAGGCCGTTGCTCGGCTCGTCTTGGGTGTAGAAGCCCTCGCCCAAAGCACCGCTGTAGCCGTTGCCCTGATAACTATCGTCATAGCCTTCATCGTAGCCGTAGTCGTCGTCCTGGCCATAACCCTGGTCGTAACCCTGCTGGCCGCCCAGGTGCATCTTATTTTTAATCTCGTCAAGGAAGCCCATGGTTGTGTCCTCTCGCGGTTTAGTGCGGGCGCCCCGATAATCAGTGCGCACTTCAGAGCCTTATTTTACTGCAAACTCCGGGCTAAATACTACCCTGCCCAGGCGAACGAGCGTAGAGCCCTCCTCAAGGGCAGGCTCAAAGTCCTCGCTCATGCCGCAGGAAAGCTCAGGCAGGTTCAAATCGGGATGCGCCGCCTCCAGCTCATCCCTCAGCTCACGAAGCCCCGCAAAGGTGCGGCGTGCCACATCCTTATTCCCCCGGGGCGCCATAGTCATAAGCCCCTGTACGCAAATTCCCTCAAGTTCCGCAAGTTCACCCGCGGCGGCGCGAATCTCATCGGGCGAAAAGCCTCCCTTCGACTCCTCACCACTCACATTGACCTCGATGAGCACACGCTGGGGGCCGGCGAGCTCGCCTGCCTCAATCTTGCGGACAGCACGGCTCGAGATCGCCTGCGCCAGATGCAGCGAACCCACCGAGTGAATCAGCTCGGCTGAGCCCAGCACCGCATTGATCTTATTGGTCTGCAGGTTGCCGATCATATCGAAGCGCACCTCGGGCAGCTCCGGATGCTCCGCCAGACCCGTGAGCTTGCGAACCAGCTCCTGCGGGCGGTTCTCGGCAAAATGGCGATACCCCGCCTGGATGGCGGCAACGGTCTCATCGACACCAACGGTCTTGGACACGGCAATCAAGCGCGCGGCATCGTGAGGCCTCCCGGCGCGATCAAGCGCCGCATAAAAACGTTCCAGAATCTGCTCGCGGCGAGCGCGCATCAAGTCCAAATAGTTATCCATTGCTAATCGCCTCCGCAAACAGCCCAACAAGTAGTCCCATGCTAGCGCAAGAGCGCGGCCCCGCATGTGCAAGGCCGCGCTCACATAGGTATTTACAATCTTTCGACGAACGGGGTCACTTACTCCTCGTCGTCCTCGCCATCGTCCTCATCCTCAAGATGATCGAGCAGGTAGCGAAGACCCTCGCTGACCTCGTTAGCGGGCACCTTGGCAACGTAGCGAGCGTCGACGGCAGGCCTCATGATAACACCCTCGCCCGAAGGCACGCGCATGCTCTCGAGCTCATCCTCATCAGTGCGGGCGATATCGCCGGCATTCATGCGCTGACCAGTCAACAGGAAGGTCAGACGGCAGGCGGCATCGATGGAAATCGAGGCGATGCGATCGAGGTAGCGCGAAACCATGATGGCGCGGCGCAGGTCGTCATAGTTGCTGTCGTCGTCCATAAAGTCGCCCGTGTCCATGCGGTTGAAGGTACGGAAGAACTTCTCGTACGCCGCATGCACCGGCTCGTCCTCGACGGCCAGATTACAGATGATGGACATGTCGTTGGTGACGAGCGCAGAAAGCGACGAACCCAGCACCTGATAGACAGCCTCGGCCTCGGCTTCAACCAGGGCCACAAGCTCCTGAGGCAGCGAGATGTCGGCCTTGACCATGTGACGCGTGGCGCGGCAGATCTGGCGAACCTTATCGGTCATGCGCTGCAGGTTAAAGTCGACGTAGATGATTGTCTGCAACAAGCGGAAGTCGGAGGCGACCGGCGACTGCGTAGCGATCAGGTTGTAGCACACGGCCTCCAGGTTGGCGCAGCGCGCGTCAATCGAAAGCGTGCGCTTCTTGGTCT
>DXZZ01000004.1:0-23636 GCA_019419425.1 Collinsella sp.
AGCTGCGGAAACGCGGGGCCCGTTCAGGCTGTTGCGTTGAGATTGAAAATCAACCACATTGTGGAATTCGGGGGTCTTGTCATATCCATTTCAAAAGAGCCTGCTGCCGCGATTTGGCTGTCGCATAATGCAAGGCCATTGCGGTATCGAGCTATGGAAAGACGCCTGCGGAATTGTCCTACCGATAAGCGGACAAGCCTTCGGCTGGTGCCTTCGCCGTGGTAAGGTAAGCCGAATTGCTTCCAGACTGTTTCGGGGGAGTGGAATGAGCGAAGAGTGTGTCGAGCAGGTCGAAGGCGCAGGGGCTTCGGTGCCGATGACCGATATTTCGAACATTGATGTGCCCGAGGGCACCGACGAGCTCAGCCGCAACACCCGTCGCGCATGGCGCGACCGCCTGAACAGCGCTTCGACGCGCAAGATGATCACGGGCGTCTTGGCTACGCTGGTGGGCGGTTCGTTTTGGGGCTTCTCGGGCACCAGCGCGAGCTTTCTGTTCGATACCTACCACGTCGACACCTTGTGGCTTATGAGCGTGCGTCAGATTCTCGCCGGTCTACTCTTTATGGCCGTGGTTGTTACGCGCGACCGCGAGCGCCTGATTAAGCTCTGGACCACACCCGCCGATCGCAAGCAGCTGCTGCTCTTTACCGCCTTTGGTCTGCTGTTCAACCAGTTTTGCTATCTTTCGGCCGTGCGCCTGACGAACGCCGGAACCGCGACGGTGCTCCAGTGCCTGCAGCTCGTTATCATCATGGGCTACACCTGCGTGACCGATCGCCGCATGCCGCGTACTCGCGAAGTCATCGGCATTGGCCTGGCTCTGGGTGGAACCTTTTTAATCGCCACCGGCGGCGACCCTACCAGTCTGAATATCTCGCCGCTTGGCCTGGCAGCGGGTCTTATGTGTGCGGTCAGCGCCACGTGTATGGCGGTGATTCCCGCTAAGATCCTGCCCGAATACGGCAGCCCCATCGTCACGGGCTCGGCAATGCTCACGGCGGGCGTGGTCTCGTGTGTCTTCGTGCAGCCCTGGGCGCATATGCCGGCGCTCGACGCTGCCGGCGTCGAGGCGCTCGCGGTGTTCGTGGTTATCGGCTCGTTTTTTGCTTACATGCTCTATATGCAGGGCGTTAAGGACATCGGCTCGGTGCGTGCGAGCCTCATCGGAACTGTGGAGCCGGTTTCGGCGACCATCACCAGCGCCGTTATGCTGGGTACGGTGTTTTTGCCGACCGACCTTATCGGCTTTGCCATGATCATCGTGATGATGTTCCTCACGGTGTAGCTGGCGCCGCCGCCAAGACGGAAAAGGTGTTGTGCCGCATTTTCGCCAATTGATGTCCGTGTCTGGAGTTTAGCTGTCGATGCTCAAAATGCCATAAACTAGTAACGTTATGGACTTTTTCATTGCGACTCAATTGCGAGGATTTCTTTATGGCTGGTAATCACTTTAAGGGCAGCGATAGCGGCCGTCCTGCAGTTCCGCCGCGTCCGAACGGGGCTGGTAAGGCCGGCACGCCGGGCGGCGCTGGACAGGGCGGTTCCGGTAAGCGCGTGTCCCCGGGCGAGACGGCGATGTTTACTGCTCTGTACGAGCAGTCTCAAAAGGCAAAAAAGACCGGCCGTGCAAGAGGGAATGTCTTTGCGGGCGATGCGACCTCCACGTCGCAGCCGAGCGGGGCTCCTTCGGTACCTGCGAACAACGCAAGTGCCGCCAACGCCGCGAATGCCGCCCGCAACGTTAATGCCGGCAAGGCAGCTAACAATACTCCCTCTGCCGGTGGCGCGGGGCTTACGGGTAACCTTGGCACGATTTATACCGGTGCCTCCGAGACTGGCACGTTCGCCCGCCTGGATGATGGCGGTGCCCAGTTTGCGGGCTCGGGTTCCAAGGAAGATTATTACGATTTTGGCTTGAACTACGGTAGCGACGCTTCGTCGAGTTCGACCTCTGACGGTCTGGTCCGTCATCGCCATCGCAAAGGCGAGCGCAAAAAGCGTCACACTGGCGCCATTATTGCCGCTGTAGTCGCGGTGCTTCTCGTTGCGCTTGGCGCAAGCGGCTTTATGCTGCTTAACTCGGCAAAGACCGTAAAGAGCGAAGCGAAGGAGGCTGTCGAGATCGTCGGTGGCCTTAAGGACAAGGTCACGTCGGGCGATTTTTCGACGCTGCCTGACGACGCGAAGAAGATTGATGAGCTTTGCGACAGCATGAAGGCGGAGACCTCGAGCCCGCTGTGGACGGCGGCTTCGTTTATCCCGGTGTATGGCAGCGACATCAATGCGGCCCGCACCATGATTGATGCCCTGTCCGATGTCTCGAGCAACGCGCTGGTTCCCATGGCCGACAACCTTTCGCAGGCCACGCCAGGCAAGCTGTTCCAGGACGGCATGATTAACGTGTCCGCGCTGCAGGCGGTCGCCGATTCGCTTTCCAGCAGCTCGAAGGTGTTCAAGAGCGCCAACGAGAAGATCCAGGGCATTGGCGATACTCATATTTCCCAAGTGACCGAGCTGGTCGATAAGGCCAAGGACGGCTTTGCCACCCTCAACGGCGCGGTTGACGCGGCGGAGAAGGTCGCCCCCGTCCTTCCCCAGATGCTCGGCGCCAACGGCCAGACGCGTCATTATCTTGTGCTCGCGATGAGCAATGTCGAGATCCGCGCCTGTGGCGGTTTTCCCGGTTCTCGCGGCGTGATGTCGGTGACTGATGGTAAGCTCGAACTGGGCGATTTTGTCAAAGTCGACATGATGAAAGAGCCTTTGAGCCCGCTTCCCATCACCGATGAAGAAGCAAACTTGTTCACGACCGGATGGGGCCTGACCGGATTCAACACGCTCGGATACACGATGGGTGACGTTACGATGACGCCCGATTATCCGCGTGCGGCTCAGCTTGCCAGCGATATGCAGAAGGCCATTGTCGGAGATGACATCGACGGTGTATTTGCAGTCGATCCGGTATTTTTGCAGTATATGCTCGGCATTGTAGGCGGCACACAGCTTCCTGACGGTACCGTCGTTGATGGAAGCAACGCTGCAAAGGTGCTGCTGCACGATATTTATTGGAATTACCCGGTAGAGGAACAGGACGCCATTTTTGCGGCGGTTGCCGGATCGGCTTTTAACAAGATCGTGGACGAACTGGGCTCCAGCGATATTGCTAAGATTGCTGGAGCCATCGAAAAGGGTGCTTCCGAGGGTCGCATCCTCATGTATTCGAGAAACGATGACGAGGAAAAGGCCGCGAAGGCCCTTGGAATATCGGGCGCCCTCCAAGCCGATACGTCGGAGGCTCCGATCTTGGGCGTCTATGTGAACAACTACAGTTATTCAAAGATGGATTGGTTCCTCGATAAGCGAGTCACCATCGATTCTTCGGTTGAAAATGCCGATGGCTCGACGACGTATCGAGTGACCACCTCGCTCAAGAACACGATGACCCCCCAGGAGAAGGCCGAGATGCCTGGTTATTTCCAGGGCCATAACGGCATTAGCCAGGATATTGATGATGAGGTGCTGAGGCTTTATCTCTATGCTCCTGCGGGAGGCAGCATTTCGGACATTAAGACTTCGGGCTCCGGTTCTATCGAGATGAACGAAGCGACGCACGATGGCTTGAAGGTTGCATGGGGCGGTGTCCACATGCTTCTTGGACAAGACATAAAGGTTGAGTACACGGTCACGACTTCGAAGGACTCTGGGCACAAGGAGCTTAAGGTTCGTACCACGCCGACCGCTCAAACGTTCGAACAGGATAAGTAAGATATGAAGTACTTTGGCACCGACGGCTTTCGCGGTGAGGCCAACGTTGGGCTGACGGTAGAGCACGCTTATAAGATTGGCCGTTTTGTGGGCTGGTATTACGGCGCCAACCGCGAGCGCAAGGCGCGCGTGATCGTGGGCAAGGACACCCGTCGCTCAAGCTATATGTTCGAGGCGGCGCTGGTGAGCGGTCTGGTCGCGAGCGGTGCGGACGCCTATATGCTGCACGTGATCCCCACGCCGGGCGTAGCGCATCAGACCGTGGAAGGCTGCTTCGATTGCGGCATCATGATCAGCGCGAGTCACAACCCGTTTTGCGATAACGGCATTAAGCTCGTCAATAGCGACGGTTTTAAGATGGACGAGGACGTACTGGAGCTCATCGAGGACTACATCGATGGCAAGAGCGAGGTACCTCTGGCCACGGGCAACCACATCGGCGCCACGGTGGACTACATGCAGGGCCGCAACCGCTATATCGCCTCGCTCATTGCGAGTTCGAACTTTTCGCTACAGGGCGTCAAGATCGGTCTCGACTGCGCCAACGGCTCGGCGTCCTCGGTGGCCAAGCCGGTGTTCGACGCGCTGGGCGCCGACGTGCGCGTGATCAACGCCGCGCCCGATGGCTTTAACATCAACGTCGACTGCGGCTCCACGCATATGGAGCGCCTGCAGCGTCATGTGGTGGAGCAGGGCCTGGACGTGGGCTTTGCCTATGACGGCGATGCCGATCGCTGCTTGGCCGTGGACGAGCGCGGTCGCGTGGTAGACGGCGACCAGATCCTGTACGTGTGCGGCGTGTATCTGAACAAGCACGGTCGCCTTTCGGGCGGTACCGTGGTGCCGACGATTGCCAGCAACTTTGGCCTGGTCAAGTCGCTGGAGCTTGCCGGTCTAAGTGCCGTGACCAGCGGTGTGGGCGACCGTCACGTGTATGCCAAGATGCGCGAGGGCGGTTACAGCCTGGGCGGCGAGCAGACGGGCCATACGATCTTTGGCGATATCGAGCGCACAGGCGACGGCATTATGACCTCGCTGCGCGTGATGGAAGTGATCCGCGCCGAGCGCGAGACGCTCTCGCAGCTCACGGCTCCGTGCAAGCTGCTACCGCAGGCGCAGGTGGCCGTGCGCGTGGCGGACAAGGACGCCGCGCTCGAGAACATGGGCGTGCAGAACGCCATCGCCGAGGCCGAGGCTGCGCTGGCAGGCGAGGGCCGCGTGCTCGTGCGCAAGAGCGGAACCGAGTCGGTTATCCGCGTTCTGGCCGAGGCGCCCGACCAAGCATCCGCCGATGCCGCCATGAAGCGCATCGCCAACGCACTCGAGGCTCTGTAGTTACGCGGTTTTACCAAACCGCGTAACTGCTCGACGCTGCAAACGCCCCTAAGCGGCAATCTGACGTTCAATTTCAAGGGCGCGACCAGAAGGTCAGCGCCCTTTCATTTCACGTCACCTTGCTCGCTTAGGGTCGTTTTCGCTGACGTTGCCAAGACATTGGCGTCAACATAGTTGGCGTTGGCGATGGCGTGCTGGTCAATCCTTACAGCTCGTACAGCGTGGTGAACTTGTCCTGCAGGTAGCTGCAGTAGTAGCGGGCGTCAAAGGCCATGCCGCAGGCGCCCTTGATGAGTTCCGGCGCGTCTTTGGCGCGGCCCCACTGCCAAATGTGCTCGCCCAGCCAGGCGCGGACGGGCGCCAAATCGCCGCTCGCGCAGGCGCCATTGAGGTCGACACCGTCGCGGCACATGGCCGGCACAAACATGGCATCGTAGGCGCTACCCAGCGCATACGTGGGGAAGTAGCCAAACGAACCGCCGCTCCAATGCGTATCCTGCAGGCAGCCGTGCGTGTCGTCGGGAACTGGAATGCCCAGGTACTCGTCCATAAAGCGATTCCAAAGCGCGGGGATGTCCTTGGCCGTAGCCTCGCCGGCAAACAGCATGCGCTCGATCTGGTAGCGCACCATAATATGCAGCGGATAGGTGAGCTCGTCGGCCTCGGTGCGGATCAACGACGGCTGCGCGATGTTCACGGCGCGGTAGAGCGTGTCTTCGTTGACGTCGCCGTAGACCTCGGGCGCGTGACGACGCAGCACCTCGAGCAGCGGGCCCATAAAGGCGCGGCTGCGACCCACGGTGTTCTCGAAAAAGCGGCTCTGGCTCTCGTGGATGCCCATGGAGGTGCCGCCCTCCAGGCACGTGCGCGCATAGGCGGGATTGACGCCCAGCTCGTACATGGTGTGCCCCGCCTCGTGGATGATGCTGTAGACGTTGGAGATGCAGTCGTCCTCGTAGATGTGCGTCGCGATGCGCGCATCGCCCACGGCAAAGCCCTCGCTAAACGGATGCTCGGTAAAGGCAAGCGTGGTGTCGTCCAGGTCCAGGCCGACAAGCTTCATAAGGTCGAAGCTCATGGCGCGCTGGGCAGCCTCGGGCACGTGGGCGTGCAAAAAGTCGGCAGCCGGCTGCTGGCCGCGCTCGCCGATGGCGTGCACGAGCGGCACGACCGTGGCCTTGACCTCGTCGCAAAACGCGTCGAAGCTCTTGGCGGAAAGGCCGCGCTCGTACTGGTCGAGCCAAACGTCGTATGGATCGCGCTTGGGGTCCATGAGCTCGGCCTGATGCTTAAGTTGGGCGACGATTCTATCCACATAGGTCTCAAAGCTCGCCCAGTCGTTGGCTGCCTTGGCCTTGTGCCACACGGCGTCCGCCTCGCAGGTGAGCCTGGTCCAGGCCTCGGCTTCTTCGGTGGGGATGGCACTGGCCTCACGTTGATCGCGGCCGAGCACACGGATCTCGTCGAGCAGCTGAGGGTCGTCGATTTTGCCGCCGGCGACGGTCTCGCGCGCTAACGAGCGTACGAGCTCAACGGACTTCTCGCTGGTCAGCAGCTTGTGATGCTCGCCGGCAAGCGTGCCCATGGCGTCGGCACGCGCTGCTGCGCCGTTGGCAGGAGCAATCGTCGCTCCATCGAACTCGGCAATCTTGAGCAGGTACTCGCGAGTCCACAGCTTGCCTTCGAGCTTGCGGAGCTTCTTGATGCTCTTGCCCGCCTTGGCCTTCTTATCGAGTTTCTTTCCCATACCTATATCCTTGATCTCGCAGGTCGAGCGCCACGGGTGGGCGTGCGGCTAGTTTGCACAGCTACCTGCCTTGTACCCAGTGCGAACAAAACGGAACGCGGCGATGCACACGCAGAATGTGTTATCCTATAGCCCAATGCGTTGACGGAGAGGGTTTTGCCCGCCGCGTCGCCGGCAAGAGAGGGAAGGTCATGGGCTGCGAGCCTTCCTGCGGTGACAAGGGCCAAGCGTTCACTCCCGAGCAGCGACCTCAACGGGCACGCGGCCAGCGGCGGCGAAGCCCCAGTAGGGAAGCCGTGAGCCTCGCGATAAGGGGCGCAGAGTGGGCACGGTGGGCCAGACATCCGCCGGGTCAAACAAGGTGGTACCGCGGAATTCAACCGTCCTTGGGCAATGCACATGCCCGAGGACGGTTTTTTTATTACCGAACCGGGCCGCGTTTTCGCAACGTCAGACGGCGGCAGCCGCCTCGGCAAACGGAGAGCGCGAGAGACGAAAGGGAAGACATGAGTCTGATTGATGATCTGGTCAAACTCGAGGAAGAGGCCAAGGAGCTCGTCGCAGGCGCCGACGACGCAGCCAAGCTCGAGGCTGCGCGCATTGAGCTGCTCGGCCGCAAGGGCCGCATCACCGGCCTGATGCGCATGATGGGCAAGCTCGCCCCCGAGGATCGTCCCGTGATGGGCAAGCGCGCCAACGAGATGCGCCAGCTGATCGAGGGCATGCTCGACGAGCGCAACACCGAGATGAAGGCCGCCGCCCTCAAGCGCGCACTCGAGCACGACGCCGTCGACATCACGCTGCCGGGCATCCGTCCGCAGATCGGCCACCAGCACCTGATCAAGCAGATCATCGAGGAGGCCGAGGACATCTTCTGCGGCATCGGCTACACCGTCGAGTCCGGTCCCATGGTCGACACCTCCTACTACAACTTCACCGCGCTCAACGCCCCCATGGATCACCCGAGCCGCTCGGCCCGCGATACCTTCTACGTGGTCGACAATAACCCCGGCAGCGTCGCGCACCCCGAGGCCCACGCCCACGGCGAGTCCGACGTGCTGCTGCGCACCCAGACCTCGGGCGTGCAGATCCACACCATGGAGTCGCAAAAGCCGCCCATCTACATGATTTGCCCGGGCACCGTCTACCGTCCCGACACGGCCGATGCCTGCCACCTTCCGCAGTTCAACCAGATCGAGGGTCTGGTCGTCGACGAGGGCATTACCTTTGGCGACCTTAAGGGCACGCTCGACTACTTTGTTAAGTGCATGTTTGGCGAGGACCGCAAGACGCGCTATCGCCCGCACTTCTTCCCCTTCACCGAGCCCAGCTGCGAGGTGGACGTGAGCTGCCACGTGTGCGGCGGCAAGGGCTGCAACTTCTGCAAGCACAGCGGCTGGATCGAGATCCTGGGCTGCGGCATGGTCGACCCCAACGTCTTGATCAACTGCGGCATCGACCCCGAGAAGTACACCGGCTTCGCCTTTGGTATTGGCGCCGAGCGCGTCGCGGCACTGCGCTACGACCTGCCGGACCTGCGAACGCTCATGACGGGCGATATGCGCTTCCTGAACCAATTTTAGGCTTGCCCAGGCACCCCATCTTGGCGTTCAAACCGTCGCTCGCGTACCTTTAGTACGCGTCGCTCCTCTTTCACGCCAACCTGGGGCACCTGGACAACCCTAAGGCGAACGTCTTCATTTGATATTCCTCCCTTTGCGGAGATTAAGAACTAGGAGAGCTACATGCGCGTTTCTTACGACTGGCTCAAGACCATGATCGATATTCCGGAGGATCCCAAGACCCTTTCGGACGAATATATCCGTACCGGCACCGAGGTCGAGGCGATCGACACCGTGGGCGAGTCCTTCGACCACGTGGTGACCGCCAAGGTGCTTACCAAGACCCCGCACCCCGATAGCGACCATATGTATGTGTGCTCGGTCGACGTGGGCGACAAGAACCTCGACGCCGATGGCAACCCCGCCCCGCTGCAGATCGTCTGCGGCGCGCAGAACTTCGAGGCCGGCGACCACATCGTCACGGCCATGATCGGCGCTGTCCTGCCCGGCGACGTCAAGATCAAGAAGAGCAAGCTTCGCGGCGTCGTGTCCATGGGCATGAACTGCTCTGCGCGCGAGCTCGGCCTGGGCGGCGACCACTCTGGCATTATGATCCTGCCCGAGGATACGCCCTGCGGCATGCCGTTTGCCGAGTATGTGGGCTCGAGTGATACTGTGCTCGACTGCGAGATCACGCCCAACCGTCCCGACTGCCTGTCCATGATCGGCATGGCCCGCGAGACCGGTGCCATCTTCGATCGCGATTTCCACGTTGATCTGCCCGCCATCAAGGCCGAGACCGGCCGCGCGACCGACGACGAGCTTTCGGTCGAGATTGCCGACGAGGGCCTGTGCGACCGCTATGTCGCCCGCATCGTGCGCAACGTGAAGGTGGGCCCGTCGCCCGACTGGATGGTCAAGCGCCTCAACGCCCTGGGCGTACGCCCGCACAACAACATCGTCGACATCACCAACTACGTGATGATGCTCACCGGTCAGCCGCTGCACGCCTTTGACCTGTCCACCTTTGCCGAGCGCGAGGGCAGCCGCCGCGTGGTGGTTCGTGCCGCCCAGCAGGACGAGAAGTTCACGACCCTCGACGGCGAGGAGCGCGTGCTCGACGCCGGCATGGGCCTTATCACCGACGGCGAGCGCCCCGTGGCGTTGGCCGGCGTTATGGGCGGCATGGATTCCGAGATCGAGGACGACACCGTCGACGTGATGGTCGAGAGCGCCTGCTTCAACGCCGGCCGCACCTCGCACACCAGCCGCGACCTGTCGTTGATCTCGGACGCCTCCATCCGCTTTGAGCGCCAGGTCGACGAGACCGGCTGCGTGGATGTCGCCAACGTCACGTGCGCGCTCATCGAGGAGATCGCCGGCGGCGAGGTCGCTCCCGGCTACATCGATGTGTTCCCCGCGCCCAAGACCATCGACAGCATTAAGCTGCGCTTGGCCCGCGTGCACGCCATCTGCGGCGCGGACATCGAGCCCGACTTTATCGAGCGTTCGCTCACCCGCCTGGGCTGCACCGTCGAGCGCGATGGCGAGGACTTTATGGTCACCCCGCCGAGCTTCCGTCCCGACCTGCCGCGCGAGATCGACCTGATCGAGGAGGTCCTGCGCCTGTGGGGCATGGGCCGCGTGACGGCGACCATCCCGGCTGCCAAGAACCACATCGGCGGCCTGACCCGCGAGCAGAAGCTCACCCGTAAGGTCGGCGAGATCCTGCGCGCCTGCGGCCTCAACGAGACCACGACTTTTGGCTTTGCCGCCCCGGGCGACCTGGAGAAGATCGGTATGTCCACCGAGGGCCGCGGTTGCCCCGTGGTGCTCATGAACCCGCTGGTAGCCGAGCAGACCGAGATGCGTCGTTCGCTGCTGCCGGGCCTGTTGCAATCCGTGGCCTACAACGAAGCCCACGGCACGCCCAATGTGCACTTGTACGAGGTCGGCAACCTGTTCCACGGTCGCGAGAACGCCAGCCTGCCCAAGGAGACCAAGTCCGTGGCGGGTGTGCTCTCGGGCCAGTGGAGCGAGCAGTCCTGGAACATGAAGTACCGCAAGCTGCGCTTCTTCTTTGGCAAGGGCATTGTCGAGGAGCTGCTTGCCCAGCTGCGCATCGAGAAGGTTCGCTTCCGTCCCGCCGAGGGCGAGGGCTACGCCTTCTTGCAGCCGGGCCGTGCCGCCGAGGTCCTCTCGGGCGGCACCGTGCTGGGCTGGGTCGGCGAGATTCACCCCGAGGCGCGCGAGGCCTGCGGCATCGATGAGGTCGTCGTTGCCTTTGAGCTCGATCTGGACAAGCTGATCAAGGGCGCCCGCAATCAGGAGAACTACCGCGAGTTTTCGCAGTACCCTGCCGTTGAGCACGACCTGGCAATTGTGGTCGACAACGCTGTGACCTGCGAGGATCTTGAGCGCCGTATTACCAGCGCCGGCGGCAAGCTGCTCGAGGGCGTGCGCCTGTTCGACGTCTACCGCGATCCGGTCCGCGTGGGCGTGGGTAAAAAGTCCATGGCCTTTGCGCTCACGTATCGCTCGGACGACCACACGCTTACCAGCGAAGAGGTCGAGAAGGCACACCAGAAGATCGTCACCAAGGTGTGCAAGGGCGTAAACGGCGAGGTTCGCTCGTAATCTTTGCCGTTCGGAACCCGCCCCCTGCGGGGTTTTCACGGCAAGGTCCTCCCCGCTTTGCGGCTGCGGGATGTTGCCTTAGAAAACCCCTCTCGGGGGCGGGTTCCTGCGTTAACCTTGTTGCGAGCGGACTGCACCTTCTTCCGGGTGACCGGAAAGTTGGGAGTGCATGGGCCTTTATTGGACGGTGCGTGGACCTGGGTTAATAACGTACGTATTGCAAGGGCGTGCTGCGTTGTGGGCGGTGCGCCTTTTTGTTAGTATGCAGAGTCGGTGTTACGGATTGTTGGAAACGTAACACGCAACGTTCTGATTGAGAGGGCTCATGCATATTCCCGATAATTATCTGTCCCCGCAGACCGATGCCGTTATGGCGGTGGCGATGGTGCCCGTTTGGGTCCATTGCATCAAAAAGGTACGCGCCACGCTCGATCGCGAGCATATGGCGTTTCTGGGCATCTGCGCCGCGTTCTCCTTCTTGCTCATGATGTTCAACGTGCCGCTCCCCGGTGGCACCACTGGTCACGCCGTTGGTGGCGCGCTCATCGCGCTGCTGCTGGGCCCCGAGGCTGCTGCCATAGCAGTCTCGGTTGCACTCGCGCTGCAGGCTCTGCTGTTTGGCGACGGCGGCGTTCTGTCCTTTGGCGCCAACTGCTTTAACATGGCCTTTGTGCTGCCGTTTGTCGCTGCTATCGTGTTCCGTGCGCTCAACAGTCGTCTGCACGACAAGAGCTGGGGCACTTCGGTTTCTGCCATCGTGAGCGGCTGGGTCGGCCTGTGCCTGGCGGCCCTGTGCGCGGCAATCGAGTTTGGCATTCAGCCGATGCTCTTCACCAACGCCTCGGGCGCTCCGCTTTACTGCCCCTTCCCGCTGTCCGTGGCTATTCCGGCCATGTTGATTCCGCATATGCTGGTTGCCGGCGTGATCGAGGGCGTGGCGACGGCCGCCATCTACGGCTTTATCAAGAAGACGGCGCCGAGCGTTATCGTCGGGCCCGAGGCCGTCGATGGCCAGCTTGCCGCCGATGGTACTGCCAAGAAGACTTCCCTGATTCCCACGCTCATTCTGGTCGCCGTGCTCGTGGCGGCCACGCCGCTCGGCTTGCTTGCCACCGGTGACGCCTGGGGCGAGTGGGACGCTGAGGGCGCCGCGACTGCCGTTCAGGAGGCTGGCGACGACAGCCTGCAGGCTTCGGTCGGTCTCGATACCCCGACCTTTGCCGACGCGCTGCCCACGGGTGATTACCTGCAGGCCTATTCCGAGGAACAGGGCCTTGGCTTTGCCGGCCAGGCCGCGATGTATATTCTTTCGGGCGTGATTGGCGTGGCGGTGCTCACCATCGCATTCCGCCTGGTCTCGCTGACGGTCAAGGAAGGCGGTGCTCATGGCAATAGCCGAGCTGCCTAGCTGGCTTGCGGTCGAGCAGCGTTACGAGCCCGCGGGGGCTCGACATCGTGTGATGCAAAAGAATGTCCTGCACCTGGCGAGCCTGCTTGAGCGGGTCCGTCTGGGCGGTGGCGCACACAAGGGCGGGTCGATAATCGACCGCGCCCTTTCTTGCGTTTCGGCTCCGGTGCGCCTGGTGGGGATGTTCGTCTGCGTTCTGTGCGTGTGCCTGACGCAAAGCCCGCTGTATCTGATGTTGATGGCGGCTATCGCGCTGGTGCTCGTTGCCGTGCGCCCCGTACGCGGGCTGCGTGCGACCTTTGTACCGGCGCTCGGCGCCACGGGGCTTGCGGTGGTTCTGGCACTGCCTGCCCTGCTGCTGGGCGCTTCTGCCGCGGGCGCCATGCTCAAGATCGCGCTCAAGACGTTCATTAACGTGTCGTTCGTGCTGGGCGTTTCGTGGACGCTCACCTGGAGCCGCATGTCGGCGGCGCTCAAGACGCTACAGCTGCCCGACGAGGTCATCTTTACGTTTGATATGGCGCTCAAGCACATCGAGGTGCTGGGACGCACGGCGCACGATCTGACCGAATCGGTCATGCTGCGCAGTGTGGGTCGTGCGCCTGCGGGTTTTTCGCGTACCGATTCGATCGCGGGTATCATGGGCATGACCTTTATCAAGGCGATGGAATGCAGCCGCGCGATGGACGAGGCTATGCTTTGCCGTGGCTTTGCCGGTGCGTATCCGACTCCCGCGCGGAGCGGCTTTGGCTGGCGCGATGCGGTCTATGCGGTCGTCGTGGTGCTGCTCGCCGTGTTGTGCGCGGTGCTGTAGCGCGGGCGGCCGAGCCGTCGATGTGGATAGGGAAGGGCGACGTTTTGGCAAACGATACGAATGGCGTGATGGGCGCGAGCGGTGCTACTGGCGCCAAGAGCGTGCCGCTCATCGAGTTTCGCGACGTGCTGTTCTCCTATGCGGGGCATACGGTTGTCGATGGTGTGTCGCTGCAGGTCGATCGTGGTGAACTCGTTGCCCTACTCGGTCCCAACGGCTGCGGTAAGACGACGATTATGCGCCTTATCAACGGTCTTGAACTAGCGGACGCGGGTGCGTACCTGTTTGACGGGCACGTGATCGATGCGGCATATCTCAAGGATTCCGCAGCCGCTCAGCGTTTTCATCAGCGCGTGGGCTTTGTGTTCCAGAATGCCGACGCCCAGCTGTTCTGCGCTACGGTGGGCGAGGAAGTTGCTTTTGGCCCCGCGCAGATGGGGCTGCCGACAGACGAGCTCGAGCGCCGCGTCCGCGATGCCATGGAGCTGTTCCAGGTTGTCGATCTGGTCGATGCCTCGCCCTATCAGCTTTCGGGCGGGCAAAAGAAGCGCGTTGCGCTGGCTGCGGTGGTGTCGATGAACCCCGATATCCTAGTGCTCGATGAGCCCACCAACGGGCTCGATGAGGACTCGTGCGACATCGTAGTCAACTTTTTGCTGGCCTACGTTGCTGCCGGTAAGACGGTTTTGATGAGTACGCACCATCAAGATTTGGTGCGCCGCCTGGAGGCCCGTGCCATCTATATCGATCGATATCACCATGTGGTCGAGGCGCCCGTGCCGTCGTATGGAACCGAAAGCGGTGCTGCGGAATAGTTGCTGCGTAGGGTATGTATGGCCGCCTGTGCGACTCTGCCGTGATGGTATAGTTAACCAGGTTTTATGGGGGTGGCTATGCCAAGTTGGAACATTCATATCGCTCAAACGGAGCGCTTGCTGGCACGTGCTAGCGTGCTTGCCGATAGCGTGCGCGACCGCAATGCCTTTTTGTTTGGCTGCGTGGTTCCGGATATCTTCGTGGGCTATATGGTCCCTGGCATCGCCGATCCCATTCCGTATCGCATTACGCACTTTGCAAAGCCCGAGCCTATCCCTAAGCCGCGCGAGCACGAGTTCTGGGATACCTATGTGGCGCCGCTGCTTAAAGGCGCACCCGCGGGCGAACCTGCTGAGGCTACCTCGATTGTCGAGGAGCGCGAGCGACTGAACCGCGTGCACTATCCTCAGCGCTACAGGGATGCCGAGCCGGTTGTCGGTCCCGGCGCCTGTGAGTTCTCGCTTGCGTCCGAAGATGTGGCGCAGTCGCTGCTCGATTTAACGCTGGGCGTCTGGTCGCATCTGGTGGCCGACACGGTATGGAACACGCGTGTGAACCAGTATCTGGAAGCACACGGCGGCAAGCCGTGCGAGGAATTCCGCATTAAAAAGCAGGGCGATTTTGACTGGTTTGGCAAGACGCTGGGCATCGTTTCCATTCCGCGTGCGACCGATCGCCTCTATACCGCTGCGACGCGTTTTGGGCAGTATCCCATCCATAAAGAATATGTGCTCAAGACTATCGGCGTCATGCACGAGATTGTACGCGAAAACCCCGGCGAGCCCGATCATCCGCCGTATCGCCTGCTAACCGAGGAGTTTTTCGATGCAACGTTTACCGAGGTCATCGAGCTGACCGAGGCGGGATTTGCGGCTCGCGTTGCTGCTTCTGACGTTCCCGCAGTCCCCCTGATCGCTAGCTGCTAGCCGGCCGGCTTAACGGTGAACAGTTCATTCCAATTGACCAACGGCTCCCGTCGCAGGGCGTCTTCGGTGGTGCGCTCGGCATCGGAGAGGCTTGCGACTGAACACAAATCGATGATGCGGCATACGAAGAAGGTCTAAAAAGGGCCCGGAAGGCAAAGCCTTCCGGGCCCTTTTGCAATGCAAGCGTGCTTGCAAGTGCGATTTAGCGCACCTGAGCGACGTAAGCGACGTTGGTCGAGGAGACCTTGTCCTCGAGCTGAACACTCATGCGGGGATCGCCGGCGGTAGCGACGGTCAGATCGCCGGCCTCGACGTAGCCGAGCTCCTTAGCGGTCTCGATCGCCTTGACGATCGTGCCGTTGACGGTGCCCTGGGTAATCTCGGCCTGGTGCGGGATAACGCCCCAGTACATGATCATCTGCTGGACGGCCCACTCGTGGCGGGAGAACGCGCAGATCGGCATGTTGGGACGGAAGTGCGAGATCAGGCGTGCGGTACGACCGGTGGTCGTCGGCACGGTGATGCACTTGGCGCCAACGGTGGTGGCCATGTTCACAGCGGACATACCCACAACGTTGTTGACGACGCGGGTGCCGTGAGCGTCGGCCGGAACCTCGAGCGGAGCGTGGGCCGGGAGGTACTTCTCGGTCTCGAGAGCAATGCTGGCCTGCATCTTAACGGCCTCGACCGGGTACTTACCGGCAGCGGACTCGCCAGAGAGCATAACGGCGTCGGTGCCGTCGTAGATGGCGTTAGCAACGTCGGCAACCTCGGCGCGCGTCGGGCGCGGGTTCTGCTGCATGGAGTCGAGCATCTGCGTAGCGGTGATAACGGGCTTGTAGGCCGCGTTGCACTTGGCGATGATCTCCTTCTGGATGTGCGGAACGAGCTCGGGCTTGATCTCGATACCCAGGTCGCCACGGGCGACCATGATGCCGTCGGAAGCCTCGAGGATCTCGTCGAAGTTCTCGACGCCCAGGGCGCACTCGATCTTCGGGAAGATCGTCACGTGCTCGCCACCGTTCTCGCGGCAAAGCTTGCGGATGCCGCGGACGGACTCGCCGTCACGGATGAAGGAAGCGGCGATGTAGTCGATGTTCTCGGTCAGGCCAAAGAGGATGTCCTGACGATCGCGCTCGGTGATGGCGGGCAGCGAGATGTTGACGTTGGGCATGTTGACGCCCTTGCGCTCGCCGATCAGGCCGTCGTTCTTAACGACGCAGGTCATGTCCTGGCCGCTGACGGACTCGACCTCGAGGGCAACCAGGCCGTCATCGATCAGGATGAGGGAGCCCTTCTCGACCTCGGAAGGCAGAGCCAGGTAGTCGAGGGAGATGTGCTCAGCGGTGCCGTGGAAATCCTCGGACGTGGGCTGAGCGGTGACGACGATCTTATCGCCGGTCTTGACGGCAACCTTCTTGCCGTCGACCAGAAGGCCGGTGCGGACCTCGGGGCCCTTGGTGTCGAGCAGGATGCCGACAGGCAGACCGAGCTCCTTGGAAATACGGCGGACGCGCTCGATGCGACCGTGGTGCTCGTCGTAGGAGCCGTGCGAGAAGTTAAAACGGGCGACGTTCATGCCCGCCTTGATCATCTCGCGGATGGTCTCGTCGCTATCGCAGGCGGGACCCATGGTGCATACAATCTTAGTGCGCTTGTACATTCAGACCTCCATCTGACATCGTCTTGCGCTGATAGATAAACCATAAGAAATAAAACCGAGATGATTATAACGAAATGCCGACCGAATACCCCAAAAAATCGACCGTATGCCGAAATGGAAGTTCATTTTTTGCGGGAAAAACGGTATATGAAAAATCTTTACCAACCACTCCAACCGCTGCTATCTGGGAGATATGTCAGTTTGGCGATGTGCCGAAGAAAAAACGTTTTACCAATGTTGAGCATCACACGGTCTGCACCGTTGCGTGCGGACCATATTTCCAAACCGATTGTTTTGGCTAGACGCGTCGCTTTGGGGTACCATAGCTCCACTATCAACTGCCGCTCAGCACGGCAGCCTTGATGAGCCCTTGCCCTTCTCCTGGGAATTATGATCGGGCATCAATCTGCTGAGTGGCCCGAATCCCAGGAGGGGACTCTATATGCAAAAGGAATACCTGTCCGCCGCGGCGGAGGTGCTCAGCGACCAAGGTGTCGATGAGAACCTCGGCCTGAGCAACGACGAGGCGTCTTCGCGCCTCGCCAAGACAGGCCCTAACAAGCTCGAGGAAGCCGAGAAGACACCGCTGTGGAAGCGTTTCTTTGAGCAGATGGCCGACCCCATGGTCATCATGCTGATCGTTGCCGCCGTCATCAGTGCGCTCACGGGCATGGTCAAGGGCGAGCCCGACTTTGCCGATGTTGCCATCATCATGTTCGTCGTTATCGTCAACTCGGTGCTGGGCGTGGTCCAGGAAGCCAAGAGCGAGGAGGCCCTCGAGGCCCTGCAGGAGATGAGTGCGGCGCAGTCCAAGGTGCTGCGCGACGGCAAGCTCGTGCACCTGCCGAGCGCCGAGCTCGTGCCCGGCGACGTGATCATGCTCGAGGCGGGCGACTCCGTCCCGGCCGACTGCCGCGTGCTCGAGAGCGCCACGATGAAGATCGAAGAGGCCGCGCTCACCGGCGAGTCCGTGCCCGTAGAGAAGCACGCCAACGTGATCGAGCTCGCTGCGGGCACCGATGACGTGCCGCTCGGCGACCGTAAGAACATGTGCTATATGGGCTCCACCGTCGTGTACGGCCGTGGTCGCGCCGTCGTGGTCGGCACCGGCATGAACACCGAGATGGGCAAGATCGCCGGCGCCCTGGCCGAGGCCAAGGAAGAGCTCACGCCGTTGCAAGTGAAGCTCGCCGAGCTCAGCCGCATCCTTACCATTATGGTTATCGTCATCTGCGTCGTCATCTTTGGCGTTGATATCATCCGCCACGGCGTGGGCAACGTTCTTACCGACCCGACCGCCCTGCTCGATACCTTTATGGTCGCCGTCTCGCTCGCCGTCGCTGCCATCCCCGAGGGCCTGGTCGCCGTCGTGACCATCGTGCTATCGCTTGGCGTGACCAAGATGGCTAAGCGCCAGGCAATCATCCGCAAGCTCTCTGCCGTCGAGACTCTCGGCTGCACGCAGACCATCTGCTCCGACAAGACCGGTACCCTTACCCAAAACAAGATGACCGTCGTCAAGCACGAGCTCGCTGCGCCCAAGGAGAAGTTCCTGGCCGGCATGGCGCTGTGCTCCGATGCTCAGTGGGACGAGGAGCTGGGCGAGGCCGTGGGCGAGCCGACTGAGTGCGCGCTCGTCAACGACGCCGGCAAGGCGGGCCTCACTGGCCTGACTGCCGAGCATCCGCGCGTGGGCGAGGCCCCGTTTGACTCGGGCCGCAAGATGATGTCCGTGGTCGTCGAGACCCTGGATGGCGAGTACGAGCAGTACACCAAGGGTGCGCCCGACGTGGTGATCGGCCTGTGCACCCATATCTACGAGGGCGATAAGGTCGTCCCCCTGACCGAGGAGCGCCGCGCCGAGCTCGTGGCGGCCAACAAGGCCATGGCCGACGAGGCCCTGCGCGTACTGGCGCTGGCAAGCCGCACCTACACCGAGGTTCCCGACGACTGCAGCCCCGCTGCGCTCGAGCATGACCTGGTCTTCTGTGGCCTGTCCGGCATGATCGACCCGGTCCGTCCCGAGGTGGCCGACGCTATCCACGAGGCGCACGACGCCGGTATCCGCACCGTCATGATCACGGGCGACCACATCGACACCGCCGTGGCCATCGCCAAGCAGCTGGGCATCGTCGCCGATCGCAGCCAGGCCATCACCGGTGCCGACCTCGATCGCATGAGCGACGAGGAACTCGACGCGCACATCGAGGACTACGGCGTGTACGCCCGCGTCCAGCCCGAGCACAAGACACGCATCGTCGAGGCTTGGAAGTCGCGCGACCAGATCGTGGCCATGACGGGCGATGGCGTCAACGACGCCCCGTCCATCAAGCGCGCCGACATTGGCGTTGGTATGGGCATCACCGGTACCGACGTCACCAAGAACGTCGCCGACATGGTACTTGCCGATGACAACTTCGCTACCATCATCGGCGCCTGCGAAGAGGGTCGTCGCATCTACGACAACATCCGCAAGGTCATCCAGTTCCTGCTTTCGGCCAACCTTGCCGAGGTGTTCTCGGTGTTTATCGCCACGCTCATCGGCTTTACCATCTTCCAGCCGGTGCAGCTGCTGTGGGTGAACCTGGTCACCGACTGCTTCCCCGCGCTTGCGCTGGGCATGGAGGATGCCGAGGGCGACATCATGAAGCGCAAGCCGCGCAACGCCAAGGACGGTGTCTTTGCCGGACATATGGGTCTGGACTGCGTGGTCCAGGGCCTAATCATCACCGCGCTGGTGCTGGCGAGCTTCTTTGTGGGCGTGTACTTTGACATGGGCTACATCCACATCGCCGATATGATCGCCGGCAATGCCGACGAGGAAGGCGTGATGATGGCGTTCATCACGCTCAACATGGTCGAGATTTTCCACTGCTTCAATATGCGCAGCCGTCGTGCGTCGCTGTTCACCATGAAGAAGCAGAACAAGTGGCTGTGGGCTTCCGCCGCGCTGGCACTGGTGCTGACGGTGATCGTGACCGTGCAGCCGACGCTTGCCGAGATGTTCTTTGGCCCCGTGACGCTTGAGCTCAAGGGCGTTGTCGCTGCCCTGGGCCTGGCCTTCCTGATCATCCCGCTGATGGAGATCTACAAGGCGATCATGCGCGCGGTCGAGAAGGAGTAAGTTAACCTGTCCGGGCCCGCCCCTGCGTGTTTTCTTCTTCGCTGGTCCTCGCGCTTCGCGCTGCGGGATCGCTCAGAAGAAAACACTCCCAGGGTGGGCCCTACGGTATCCTTACTGGCTTTTCTCCCGCGCGGATGAAAAAGGGCTGAGGGAAAGAAGGTGAGCGGCCGAGCAATTGCTCGGCCGCTCGTTTTGAATAAAGGATGTGCCCTTTGGAAACCCCTCTCGGCGGGCGGGCCCTGCGGTGACGTTGCTGACTTTTCTCCCGTGTGGATGATAAAGGCTGAGGGAAAGTGTGTGAGTCGGTCGAGCATTTGCTCGACCGACTCTTTTTTGTGGGAAAATACCTGCTCAGTTGTGATTTTTGGTGCTGGGAGGCGTTTGTGGCTAAGGCTAAGGCTAAGGCGAAGAAAAAGACGACGGGGGCGCGGGCTAAGCGCGATCGTCGTCGGAAGCTCGCGACCGAGGCTCCCGCACCTGCTGAGGAGCTGCTGGCAAGCGTGCCGGGGCTCGACGCGCTGCAGGATGTTCCGGCGTTTGATGACCTGCCGGTCGATGAAGCCCAGCAGGCTGCCTTTGATGATTTCTGCGCACATGCCGAGGAGCCCGAGCAGATGCAGCTTGGCGCCGTGGTGCGCTTGGATCGCGGGTTTCCGCTGGTGGCGACTGCCGACGACACCTTCCGTGCCGAGCATGCTGTGGGGTTTGCCAAGTCACGCGGCGAGGACGAGGTCCTGCTGCCTGCCGTGGGCGATCGTGTGGCGGTGCGCCGCGCTCCCGGGCACGATATGGGCGTGATTGAGTGCGTGCTGCCGCGCCGTACGAGCTTTGAGCGTTGGCGCGGCCGTGCCCGCGGGGAGCGTCAGGTGCTCTGCTCCAACGTGGATAGCGTGCTAATCGTGCAGGCGCTCGGTGCCGGCGAGGTGCTGCTCGACCGCGTGGCGCGCTCGCTGGTGTTGGCGCTCGACTGCGATGCCGAACCGGTGGTGGTACTCACCAAAGCTGACCGCTGCGATGCCGAGGAACTCGAGCGCGATCTGGACCGCGTGCGCCGCCTGGTGGGTCCGGACGTGCGCGTGATCGTGACGTCCTCTGCCGAGGGCCGCGGCCTGGACGAGGTCCGTGCCTGCGTGCCCGCCGGGAGCTGCGCCATGATTCTGGGCGAGTCGGGTGCCGGCAAGTCGACGCTGCTCAATGCGCTGCTGGGCCACGATACGTTGGCGACCGGCGGTGTGCGCGAACGCGACGATCAGGGCCGTCACACTACCGTCGCGCGCGTGATGGTGGCACTGCCGGGCGACGCCGGCGTGATCGCCGATGCCCCGGGCCTGCGTAGCCTGCCGCTCGTGGGTCACGAGCGGGGTCTGGCGCGCGCTTTCCCCGAGATTGTCGAGGCATCGCGCGCGTGCCGGTTTGGCGATTGCACGCATGTCCATGAGCCGGGCTGCGCCGTTCGCGAGGCCGAGGACGCCGGGCAGATCGATAGCCTGCGTCTGGAAACGTTCCAAAACCTGGCGTCATCCATGCGCGTGAGTGCTCAAATGCTCGATCCCGATGTCCATCTGTAATTGATTTTTCCTATGACAGCCGTCTCCCAACTGTTCGGGAGACGGCTTTTTTGCTGTGGAAAAGCCTCGAAACATGCAGTTTGCTGACGTGCTGACCAAAACCTTGCCACGAGCTTGACGGGCTGGTCAGCTTTTGGTCAGCGATTGGTTTGACATCGAAAACCAAGATTGCGATTGCGCCGCTTTGCACTCTGACCGCCCAGACAATGGTGGTACGGGCATTCGCCCGGCACTGCCATGAGAGGAGCGGCCGTGAACAAGAGCAAGCGCATCGCCATCAGTCTGGTCGCGGGCGTGCTCGCTGCTCTGCTCTGCATGGTTTACGGCTCGTCGATCCGCTCGCAAGCCGAACAGGTCCAGGCTGAGACCTTGGCCAAGTACGGTGGCGATCGCGTCGAAGTTTGCGTCGCGGCGCGCGATATCGATGTGGGCGAGACCCTCGATGAGACCAATGTCATAACCCAGGAATGGCTGACGAGCCTGCTGCCGCGTGACGCAGCGACCGAGCTGCGCCAGGTGCGCGGCGACGTGACGACTTCGCGTATTCCCAAAAACGCCGTGATCTGCAATGTCTACACCAAGGCCGAGAGCCACGAGCTCGAGGTGCCTAAGGGCAAGGTCGCCGTTTCGGTGGCGGTCGATGCCGAGCACTCGGTCGGCGGTGCTACGGGCGTGGGCAGCTACGTGGATGTGTATGTGCAAAAAGACGGCGTGACCGATCGGCTGTGCGGCGCGTACGTGATCGATACCAGTGAGGATTCCGGTGCCACGCGCGAGGGCAAGATCGAATGGGTGACGCTGGCGGCTGACCCCGAAGACGTCAAGGAACTGCTGGGAGCCTCGGGCAAGGGAACGGTCAGCTTGACGATTCCCGCCACGGCGCGCGGCAAAAAGAGCGGAGGCGACGAGTGATGAAGGCGATCTGGCTTGCGTGCTGCGCGTGCGGCGATTACGGGCTGTTGCAGCGGGAAGTCGAGGGCCGTGATGCGGGTGCACAGGTGCTTCGCGTGGGTGACCTGGACGGGCTGGTTTCCATGGCGCGGGCGTTTCCGTCGCGCCGCGGGGCTGCCATCATCGCGGCGTCTCTGTTTGATACCGAAGATGTTCGCAAGGCTGTTGCGCGCCTGACGGCCGAAGGCCGCGTGAGTCGCGTGGTCGTGTTGATAGAAGCGCTCGATCCGTCGGATATCGAGGGGCTGTTTCGCGCGGGGGCGACCGAGGTCATCGCTGCGCACAGTATATGCGGCAACGGGCGCGCGGGCGAGGGGGCGGTTGATTCCGATCGGCGCATGACGATTGAGCCCGATGCTTTTGTTGATAGGGAACCCGGGGCGCCTCGCGCTACAAGAGGCCCGCGTGTTGATGATTATGGAAAAGCGGAAGCCGAGCATGGTCGGCGCCCCCGGAACCCCCTTGTATACGATGACGCTGGAGGGCCGGCGCAGCATGCTGGCGACTCCCCGGCTGTAGATATGGGATACGTGCACGGCGTGAATCTGGCAGATGAACTGGACGAAGTTGAGGGCTTTGCCGGGTGCGGCGAGTTGTCGCCGATGCAGCATGAGCAGATTGCACAGAACGAGCCTGCCTCGCAGACCGAACAAGCTGCCATGCCGGCTTGGACGCAGCGTGTGGTTGCGGCGGGGGAGACGGGGACGCTGTCACCGACGCCCGCCCCGCCGCTTCAGATGCCGCCGGCAGACGCCGCTGCTCCGCCGCATCGAGCTCCGGTCATCTGCGCCATTTCGGGTTCGGGCGGTTGCGGCAAGTCGACGATTGTTGCCACCATGGCACACACATCGTCGCTGTTGGGCTTGCGTGCCGCCGTGCTCGACCTGGACCTGATGTTTGGAAACCTTTACGACTTGTTAGGCGTCGATGCTCCGCGCGATATGGCGGCACTTATCGAGCCGTCGGCGGCGGGCGCGCTCGCCGAGCCGGATATCGTAGCCGCTTCGATGCGCGTGGCGCCGGGCGTTACGCTCTGGGGTCCCGTCGCGGCGCCCGAGCAAGCCGAGCTCATGGCACGTCCGGTGGAGCTACTGCTTGATGTCCTGCGTCGCGAATCCGACGTGGTCTTTATCGATACCTCGGTCTTTTGGGGCGACGCCGTGGCGGCTGCGGTGGCAGCGAGCGACCGTTGCCTGGTCGTTGGCGATGCGGCGGTGTCATCCGCGACATCGGCGTCGCGCGTCATTGAACTGGCAAGTCGGGTAGGTGTGCCGCGCACGCGCATGAGCGCCGTGTTCAACCGGTTCGGTGCGCGCG
>DXZZ01000004.1:23736-31444 GCA_019419425.1 Collinsella sp.
GTAGGTGTGCCGCGCACGCGCATGAGCGCCGTGTTCAACCGGTTCGGTGCGCGCGGGGCAGACGAGGACGTCGCCATGCGCTTTGAGATTGCCTGTGCGTTGAGCTCCAAGATTCGTATCGCCGATGGCGGGCAGGATCTCGCCGCGCTCATGGCGTTTGGGCGCGCTGACGAGGCAGTGGGGCAGACCAGCGCTTTTGCGACCAGCGTGCGCGAGGCCACGCGCGAGATGCTCGTGGAACTGGGGTGCGCCGTCGGCCCTTGGAGCGATATGGTCGCCGACCGTGCAACACGCACCGAACGCCCGCGTATTCGCCTTCCCTGGTCGCGCGAGGGTGATCAGCGATGAGCCTGCAAACGAGGATTAAGGCTGCCGGCGCTGCAGCGACGGCAGCGCCTGTAGATGCGGGGCGTCGCCGCGCGGTGAAACGACGCACCAAGCGCGCCGTAATGGACCGCATGGGTTACGACGAAGTGGCGCGTATCAGCGCCTATATCGACCCGGCACTTGCCCGCTCGGAATTGCGTCCCGCGGTGGAGGCGGCGCTCAATGTTGAGGAGCCGACCGATCTCGCGACGCCCGAGCGCGAAACCATCATCGACGAGATTTTGGATGATGTGGTGGGCTTGGGGCCGTTGCAGCCGCTCATTGAGGACGACACCGTTACCGAGATCATGATCAACGGCTGCCGCTCGGCTTTCTTTGAACGCGGCGGCGTTTTGTATCCCATCGAGCACGCGTTTGAGGACGACGAGCAGATCCGTGTGCTCATCGACCGCATCATCTCGCCACTTGGCCGCCGTATCGACGAGCGCAGCCCCATCGTCAACGCCCGCCTCAAAACGGGCTATCGCGTCAACGCGGTGATTCCGCCTGTGGCGATTGACGGACCGATTCTCACCATCCGAAAGTTCTCGGACCGTATCTGCTCGCTGGACGAGCTTGTGGGGCTGGGGTCGCTGCCGCTTTGGTATGCGCAGCTGCTGTCGTGCGCGGTGTCGCTGCGACAGGACCTGGCGGTTGCGGGAGGCACGGGATCTGGTAAGACCACCCTGCTCAACGCGTTGTCATGTGAGATTTCCACCGGCGAGCGCATCGTGACGATCGAGGACTCTGCCGAGCTCAAGTTTGCGCATCATCCGCACGTGGTGCGCCTAGAGGCGCGCGAGGCTTCAATTGAGGGTGAAGGCGCGGTGACGATCCGCGACCTGGTAACTAATGCCCTGCGCATGCGCCCCGACCGCATCGTGGTGGGCGAGGTGCGCGGTGCCGAGTGCTGCGACATGTTGCAGGCCATGAACACGGGCCACGACGGGTCGCTCACCACACTTCATGCGGGTTCAGAACAGGAGACCGTGGTGCGTCTGACGTTGCTTGCACGTTATGGCATCGACCTGCCGAGTGGGCTCATCGAGGAGCAGATTGCCATGGCGCTCGACGGTATCGTGATGTCCGAGCGCCACGCCGATGGCAGGCGCTTTGTCTCCTCGTATTCGGGGGTGCGACGCGCCGCATCGGGCGGCGTAGAGCTCGAGCGCTATGTGACGTTCGATGCCGCCGAGCGCACCTGGACGCTTGACCGCGAGCCGCCGTTTATCGCAGAAGGCCTGCGGTCGGGGACGCTCACACAAGAGGAGGTGGACGAATGGAGATCGCTGTGCCCCTCATCGTAGGGGGCTTGGCAGGGCTTTCTGTCGCGACGGCGTGCGGGGCGGAACCTCGTGTGCCGCAGGTACCGCCGGCGGAGCTGGCACGTCAGGCGCTCGAGACGGTGGCAGAGAAGCTGCCGCGTGAGCTGGTGGAAAACGATCTGCTGAAAAAGATCGCCCGTTCGTGGGCATCGCTGGCTCCGGCGCATCGCCTTGGCCTCGTGATCGAGGATGCTTCGGGATGTTTGGCGTTTCTGCTGCTATCGAGCGGTGTCTGCTGCGTTTTACTAACGATGGTGTCGTTATCGCCCCTCGGATTTGCCTTGGGACTTGTTGCTCCGTTTGCCGTTGGTGCCGCTCGGGATGGCTTTGAGAGCCGGCGCGAGCAACACGATGCAGAAGAGGCAATGCCCGAGGCGTTTACCGCACTTTCCATGTCGCTTGCCTCGGGACATTCGCTGGCCCAGGGCATGCGCTTTGTGGGCGCTCATGCGCAAGAGCCAGTGCATAACGAGTTTTTGCGGGTGGCGGCGGCGATCGATTGCGGCATCTCGGCGACCGACGCGCTCGATGACTTGCTCGTGCGTATCGACGCCCCCGGTCTTTCGCTTGTGACCTTGGCGCTTAAGGTGTCTCAGCGCACCGGCGCTCCGCTTGCCGACTTACTGTCCGAGGCGTCGAGCATGGTGGGGGAGCGCATTGAGCTCAAGCGCCGCCTGGATGTTAAGACGTCGCAGGCTCGCATGTCTGCGCATATGGTCGCGGCGATGCCGGCGGGCATGTGCGCGGTGTTGGCGCTGCTTTCGGCAGATTTTCGTCGCGGTCTTGCGACGCCTGCCGGTGCGGGCGCTGTGGTGCTGGGTCTTGCCCTCAACGCCGTTGCCCTGGTGGTTATCCGGCGCATTATGCGGGTGGAGCTATGAGCGCCCCGGTTGCAGTTGCGGCTTGCCTGTGCGCCCTGAGTGTATTTGTCGCGACGGGTTTGGATCGGGCGGATGCACGCAAGATCGCAGGGGCCTGCAAGCGCGAGGCGGTGCTGGTCGCTGCCGCGGGTCGCTCGGTGGTCGATGCTCTGACCGCGCGAGTGAAGGGCGCGGTTGGAGCGGGCGGCCCGGCGCGAGTGTCGCTCGGCGAAGTGTCCGAGATGATCGATGTTGTGCGCTTGGGTCTTTCGGCCGGTCTTTCGTTTGATGCGGCGCTTGAGATTTTCTGCGCCAACCGCCGGTCAGTGCTGGCTCTTCGCCTTGAGCGCGCCTGCATGGCGTGGCAGGTGGGCGTGGGCACGCGTGAGGACGAGTTGTTGGCCGCTGCGCGCGACCTGGACGTGCGAGCGCTCGAGACCTTTGCCATCACGGTGGGGCAGGCGCTCGCCCTGGGTGCCCCACTTGCCGAGACGCTGGCCGCTCAAAGTCGCGAGATCCGTGCGGCTCATCGCGCCGCGGTCGAGCGCGAGATCGAGCGTGCGCCCGTCAAGCTGCTGATTCCCACCGGCACGCTCATCTTGCCGGCGTTGCTTCTGTCCATATTGGGCCCGCTGCTGGGAGCAGGCGGGATGATGTAGGGAGGAATACATGAACACGATGACTGACGCTGCTGGCAAGGTCCAGGGCTGGGCGTTTTGCCGGGCGGCACATGTTCGTCAGCGCGCCAAGGAACTACTGCAGGTGGAGAGTGCACAGGGTACCACCGAGTATGCCATCTTGGTCGGCGTGCTCGTGGTGATCGCGATTATCGCCATCGTCGCATTTAAGGGCAAGGTCCAAGATCTATGGAACGCTATCAGCGAGGGCATCAACAGCCTGTAGAGGGCGAGCGCCCCATCGGGGTGCTGCTGGTGTTTGCTTGCCTGACCGTGGCGATAGCGGCGGTGCTTTGGGGGCTTAACGCCGCGCGGCAGCAGCGTCCTTGGACCGCCTCCGATTTGGGCTCAGATTCGGCGGTGGCGTCTCAAAAAGATGAGATGCGAGATGCAGACGATTCGGATGCCGCTGTCACGGCGCAAACTTTTCTGCGGAAGTTCGACAAGCGGTCTGGCACTGCGACGGATTCGCCTGAGGGCAACGCGATTGCGGTCCGGCTTGCATGGTCCGAGGACCGACCGATGACCGAAGCGGCGGCGGATATGCTGCGTGCCTATCGCGAGGTACCCACGGCGCAACTTGCTCTGAGCGGCTATCTCGACATCAAGGGAAACGTGTGGGGCGCCATCGTGCGCGACGGACGCGGCTGGGTCGATATGGTGACAATTGCCGCGGATGCTGGCGATGCTTCGTGTCGTCTGCGCGCCGTGCGCCTGAGCCCGCAAACAATAAGCTCAAAGGAGGGATCGTGAAATGCATGATGTCCTGCGTGAGGAATCTGCCCAGGCGACGGTCGAATACGCCATCGTCACAATGGCGCTGTTATCGATCGTGCTGGCGATCGCGGGGCTTTGGCGTGCCGGCACCGATGGGCGCTTGGCGGCGCTGGTTGAGCGGGCGGCATCCCATGGCGTTGCCTCGACGTCGGTTATCGACGCCGCTGCGGCCGCTAAGGACATCGCGTTGTATTGATGCCGCGCGCGAGGACCGGGCGCAGTCTACGGTCGAGGCCGCTTTTTTGCTGCCGACGTTTCTGACACTCATCCTTCTCGCGCTGCAACCGGTGTGCCTGCTCTATACGCGCGCGGTCATGGAGTCTGCCGCCGCCGAGACCGCGCGGCTCATGACCACGACGACGGCGGAGGACGACGATCTTAAGGAGTTCACCCGCCGCCGGCTTGCCGCAGTGCCCAACGTCTCGATCTTTCATGCCGGCGGGCCGTTGTCGTGGGATATCGAGCTTGGCCGGGCCGGTGCGGGTGGCGTCTCGTCCGTGTCCGTTTCCGGCGAGGTCAAGCCGTTGCCTGTGATCGGTGCGTTTGCGCAGGCTATGGGTGGTACCGCCGAGGGCGGCTACGTTGAGCTCAAAGTCGATGTCTCGTATCAATCGCGTCCCGAATGGCTGGAGGGAGATTATGATTCGTGGATTGCTGCATGGGATTAAGCGTTTCTGGTCTAGACGCGTTTTGACGCACCGTCCGAGCTGCCATCGCAAGCGAGGCGGCTTTATGGGTCGAGCCGGTGTCGATCTGTTTATCGAAGACGGCGCCTATACCACGCTTTCTTCTGCCGTGGTCATCCTAGTGGTGCTCACATTGTTGTTTTCGTCGACCGCGGCGATATGGAGCATGTCGCGTGCCGGGGATACCCAGGTGGCGGCTGATAGTGGCGCGCTGGCGGGTGCCAACGTAGTGTCGTCCTATCACACGGCTGCCACGGTGGTTGATGCGAGCATCTTGAGTCTGGGGCTGGCGGGGTTTGCCACGATCGGGACGGGCCTGGTCGCCATCCTCATCCCGGGTGCCGAGCCGGTTGCCGGCAATATGGTCGACACCGGGATCGAGATCATTAAAACGCGCAACAAGTTTGCCAAAAGCGCATCGGAAGGCTTACAGAAAATCGAGACGGCCCTGCCGTATCTGATCGCCGCGCGTGCCACGCAGGCGGTGTCGGCGCAGGATACCGATAGTGTGACCTATACCGGTACGGCGCTTGCCGTGCCCAGGACATCCGAGTCTGACTTCGCTGCGCTCAAAGGGTCAGAGATCTCGACCGATACCATTAAAGACACATCAGATGATTTAGAGGGTGCGGCCGAGGAGCTGCGGAAGGCTTCTGAGGACACGGCGAAGGCTAAAGAGCGTGCTTGGCTGGCGGATTGTGGTGGGTCTGACAAGGGCTCGGTCGGCAGCTGTTCTTGCATGTGGGAGCGTGCGAAAAGCCTAACGGATCTCTCCAGTGTTCAAAATCCGCATTACTCATCGAGCGTTACGTGGGAGCCCCAAGTTGCCCTTGATCGCGCGAAGGACTACTACCATTGGCGTCTGACAAATGAGAAGCCCCACGGCTCGAGTGTCGAGATGAAGGCAGAGTCTGCGGCGCGTAAGGCGTTTTATACCTATGCGAGCGCGGAGGTCGATCGGGCACATATAACCGAGAACGGAGACAGGGTTTCCTCCTATATTCCGCTGCTGCCGCGCAACTCTGATGAGGTTCGGGCGACGGAGCTCTATACCGATGCGGTGTGGCCGACGAGCGTGAACGATGACAAGGCGTATCTGCATTACGGGACGACCTGCCCTAACTATAAGAAAGGGACGCCGAGCGGATTTGCTTCGGTTGCCGATTACGATGGACAGGATAAATGCAGCAAATGCCATTTTGGCGTTTCGTCGCTTGGTGCTGTTGCGGCGCCTTCAACCTCTATCGAAAACGGCTTCGAGTATCACTTTGACAAGTTTAAAGACGCCCTGGAAGGCTACGTCGAATGCCGCAACAAAGAGCTCGAGCTCGAACGTCAGACCGAAGACGAGACCGACCGTGCGAGCAATGCGTTTGACCAGGCCATCAAAGCGCTTTCGGGCGAGCGTCCGCGTATCGCTCCTCCCGGTCGCAACGGCGTGGTTGCCTTTGCGGTTTCGGGTGCCATCTCGAGCCCCGATGAGCTCAACTCTTCGTTTAACACGGCAGTCAGGCTTGGCGATCGCGGTGCCATCTCTGCCGCGGTGCTGGCGCCCGATGAGGCGACGGCGCAAAACAACGTGCTTTCGCGATTTTTCTCGACATTGAAGGAACGCTCGGGTGGCGTTGCCGGCGTACTCGATGGCGTCATGGATGTCTGGGGACGGCTGCTTGTGGGATACGGAGACATCCAAGGTTCGGCCGACGAACTTATGGACGAGATGATTAAAGGCCTAGGAGGGGGCAGCGGCGCGTTGGGCTCCATCGCATCGTGGCTCGGCGATACCGTTTCGGCGTCCGTGGCGGCGTTGGATCTGGAGCCGTGCGACTTGCGCCTGCGAAAGCCGGTGCTGACTGATTCCGCCAACGTCATTAAGAGCCCGGGGTCTGACATTGCCGGTCTCTCTCAAGCGCAAGACAAGCTGCGAAGTATTCCGTTGGGCGTGACCGATCCCAAGGCGCTTTGCGAAGCGCTGGAATATCAAGTCGAGCGCACCATCAGCGGCACGACGTTCACGCTTGCGGAGATTCCGCTGCCCGGCGGCGGTTCCATCCCACTTACCGTCGATGTCACCACACTGGCGGGTGCCCTGGGCGGTGGGTCGTAATGGGCATCCGCACGCGCCTGTGCGAGGAGTGCGCCCAGGCGACGGTCGAGATGGCCGTGGTCACGCCCGTCCTGCTGGTTCTGGCGCTTATCGTGTACAACGTCATGGTCTTTGCCGGTGCGGTCGCACGCTTCGATCGCGTGGTGCCCGATATCGTGCTAGCACATGCCGTGGCGCCGAGCGGGGAGGGCGATGGCAGCTCCATCGATGCTTCCGCGACCGTTCAGGCTCAGATCCAACATGCCATGGAAGGCTATGACTTGCTGATCGAGGTCTCGAGCGAACAGGGTGCGACGACATCGGATGGCGGTTTGCTTTCGCTTTCCGGCACGTTTAGGACCTACACCTGCACCATGCACTATGAGCCGTGGCCGACTTCTCTCAGCATCGCTGGCGTTCCGCTGGGGGCGCCGACAACGTTGTCGCACGAGCGCGCGGTGACGGTCGATCCATGGCGCCCGGGGGTGGTCATGTGACCGCGGTCTCGTCCTACATCGCCTACGCGCGGGCACTCAATAGGCTGGGTTGGACGCCGGCGGAGTTTGTGGTGGCGGAGTCGTTTGTCGTGCGCCTGCGCGGCATGCTGGGACGGCATCCGGTTGCCGCCAACGGCTTGCCGCTCGTCATGGCGTTTCCACGCTGCTCTTCGGTCCATACGTGTTTTATGGCCTATCCCATCGATATCGCCTTTATCGATGCACGTGGCTATGTCCTCGTATGCTACGAAAACGTACGTCCCTGGCGTATGTGCTCCTGCCCCGGCGCCTGGGCCGTACTAGAGCGTCCTTCAATCATTGTTTCGACCCCTGCTCTCCAACGCGTGCCGGCTTAAGAATTGGCGACAGCGGACTTTCGTCATACGAAATTGGGTAAGATGGAGGAGAAGATGCATGGATGTTGAGATCCATCC
>DXZZ01000004.1:31544-42360 GCA_019419425.1 Collinsella sp.
TCGGCGTTAATCTCTCTGGCTGGTTTATTCCCGAGCCTTGGGTGACCCCGTCGCTGTACGCGGCGACCGGTGCATCCAACGCGGCCGAGCTACAGGAGGCCATGGGTACCGCCGCCTATAACGAGCGCATGCGCCGCCATTACGAGACGTTTGTGAGCGAGGACGATTTTCGTCGCATGGCGCAGATCGGTCTCAATGCCGTGCGTCTGCCGGTGCCCTGGTATGCCTTTGGCTCACAGGAGTCCGATGCCTCCTACATATCGGTTGTCGATTACATCGACCGCGCAATTGAGTGGGCTGCCAAATACGACATCCGCGTGCTGCTCGATCTGGCAACCGTGCCCGGTGGCCAGGGCGATTCCAACGATTCGCCCACCACGCCGGAGGCTGTTGCCGAGTGGCATTCGTCCACCAACGGCCGTCATGTCGCACTCGACGTGCTCGAGCGCTTGGCCGATCGCTATGGCGAGGCCGAGAGCCTGCTGGGCATTGAGCTGCTGGACACGCCGCAGATGAGCGTTCGCAAGAGCCTCTTCACCATGACGGATGGCATTCCCGCTCACTACCTGCGCAATTTCTATCGCGATGCCTACGAGCTCGTCCGTTCGTATATGCCCGAGGATAAGATCGTCGTCTTCTCGTCGTCGGGGCATCCCAGCGAGTGGAAGCATTTTATGCGCGGCGCCAAGTACAAGAACGTCTACATGGACCTTCACCTGTACCATTACCGCGACGAGCATGCGCTCGACATCACGAGCCCCCGCGGGCTGACGACGGCGATTTCGCGTAACAAGCGCGAGCTTAAAGAAGCGATTTCAACTGGGTTCCCCGTGCTGGTGGGCGAATGGTCGGGCGCGGCGATCTTTGCCAACTCGTCGGTTACGCCCGAGGGCCGCAATGCCTACGAGCGCGTGTTTATCGCCAATCAGCTGGCTTCGTTTGCGCCGGCTGCCGGTTGGTTCTTCCAAACGTGGAAGACCGAGAAGCGCATTGCAGCATGGGACGCCCGCGCGGCGCTCGGCACGCTCGAGCGCGGCATGATTGAATAGGTTGATATGACGCAAAACAGCGCCCATACGGGCAAACTCTATGTGGTCGGCACGCCCATCGGCAACCTGGGCGACCTGTCCCCACGCGTTGGCGAGGCCTTTGCCGCCGCCGATGCCATCTGCTGCGAAGACACGCGTGTGACGTCAAAGCTGCTGATGCATCTGGGCATTTCCAAGCCGCTTGTCCGTTGCGACGAGAATGTGATCGCCAGCCGCGCCACCGGCCTGGTCGACCGTCTGCTGGCGGGGGAGACCCTCGCCTTTGCCTCGGACGCCGGCATGCCGAGCGTGTCCGATCCCGGCCAGGCGCTGGTCGAGGCGGCGCGTGAGGCCGATGTGCCCGTCGAAGTTGTTCCCGGGCCCTCTGCTTGCGTCACGGCGCTCGTTTCGTCCGGCATTCCCTGCGAACATTTTTTCTTCGAGGGCTTTTTGGGCCGAAAGCACGGCGACCGCGTGCGTCGTTTGCAGCGCCTTGCCGTGGTTCCCGGCGCACTCATCTTCTACGAGTCTCCACATCGCATCGTGGCGACGCTCGAGGCCGTGGCAGAGGTTTTTCCCCAGCGTGAGGTTGCCGTCTGCCGCGAGCTCACCAAGCTGCACGAGGAAGTCTTGCGCGGGCCCGCTGCCCAGCTTGCTGAGGAGCTGCGTGCTCGCGGCGAGGTAAAGGGCGAGATTGCGCTGGTCATCGCGCCGCCGAGCGAGGATGAGGAGGCCGGTATCGTGCCGGTTGGCGCCGCGGCAGCGGATCCCGACGAGGCCCTGCGCGAGGATATCCGCGCCGCGCTCGAGGAGGGGGAGCCCGTGTCTGCGGTGGCCAAGCGCCTGTCTCAGAAGTATTCGCGCCGCAAGCGCGATGTCTATGCCATGGTGCTCGATATGCAATAGATGGAGGATATCCAGCCCTTGCGCTAGAATCATCCCCTGTATGCAACGTTTTTCTGGAGGACAAACCCCATGGATCAAAGCAAGCCTTCGTTCTTTATCACGACGCCCATCTACTACGTCAACGCCGATCCGCACCTGGGCACGGCTTATTCCACCATCATCGCCGACGTTCAGGCTCGCTATCGCCGCTCCGCCGGCTATAACGTCAAGTTCCTGACCGGCATGGACGAGCACGGCGAGAAGGTCGCCGAGGCCGCAGCCAAGCACAACATGACGCCTCAGGAGTGGACCGACAGCCAGGCTCCGCACTTCAAGGAGCTTTGGAGCAAGCTCGAGATCTCCAACGACGACTTCATCCGCACCACCGAGCCGCGCCAGCATCATGCCGTGCAGTACCTGTGGGAGCGCATGAAGGAGTCCGGCTATCTGTATAAGGGCAGCTACGACGGTTGGTATTGCGTGCCTGACGAGACCTACTTCACCGATACGCAGGTCCAGAAGGGCGACGAGGAGTACGGCAGCGTCGGCCAGCATCTATGCCCCGACTGCCACCGTCCGCTTGAGCGCGTCCAGGAGGAGTCCTACTTCTTTAAGCTTTCCGCCTTCCAGGACAAGCTTCTCAAGCTCTATGACGAGCACCCCGACTTTGTCGAGCCTGCGTTCCGCATGAACGAGGTTCGCAGCTTTGTCGAGGGCGGCCTCAACGACCTTTCCGTGAGTCGCACGAGCTTTGACTGGGGCATCCAGGTTCCGTTTGACGAGGGCCATGTGACCTATGTATGGTTTGACGCGCTGCTCAACTATATGACGGCCGTCGGCTACGGTGTCGACACCGACGAGGCGCGTGCCGAGCTGGCCTATCGCTGGCCCGCGCAGTTCCACATCGTGGGTAAGGACATCATTCGCTTCCACTGCGTCATTTGGCCCGCCATGCTCATGGCCATCGGCGAGGCCCTGCCCGAGCACGTCTTTGCCCACGGCTTCCTGACCGTGCGCAATGCCGAGACTGGCAAGGCCGAGAAGATGTCCAAGAGCCGCGGCAACGCCATCGCTCCGCAGGACGTTATCGACATGCTGGGCGTCGAGGGCTATCGCTACTACTTTATGACCGATGTCGTTCCCGGTACCGACGGCGCCATCAGCTTCGATCGCATGGAGCAGGTCTACAACGCCGACCTGGCCAACAGCTGGGGCAACCTCATCTCGCGTTCGCTCAACATGAGCGGCAAGTACTTTGACGGTTGCGCGCCCGCCAAGCCCGCATCGTTCGATGCGTTCGACAACCCGCTGGCAAAGATCGCCGATGGCCTGGTCGACCGCTACATGGCCAAGATGGACGTGCTCGATTACGGCGGAGCCAAGGATGAGGTCATGGAGCTCATCCACGCCGCCAACCACTACATCGAGGACTCCGAGCCCTGGGCACTTGCCAAGGACGAGGCCAAGGCTGACGAGCTGGCGTTTGTGATCTACAACCTGCTCGAGGCCATCCGCATTGCCGCTCACCTGCTGATGCCGCTCATGCCTCAGACCTCTGCCGAGGCCCTGCGCCGCCTGTCCTGCGAGAACGAGGCCGCGACCGACGACCTCAAGGGCATTTGCGCTTGGGGCCTGCTTGCTGGTGGTCAGCCCGTCGAGAAGGGCGATCCGCTGTTCCCGCGTCTGGCGTAGAGACCGCGCGAGCGCCATATCGGCAATTTGCTGTTTAGATGTAAGGGCATGGCCGCAACGGTCCATGCCCTTTCGTTTCAAGACGCCGCCATCATGCTAAGGAGGCAACTATGACAACTTCGCCTTTGGCAAACCCCACGGCAACAAGGGAGCTGCTGGAGGAGTTTGGCCTTGCGACCAAGCATCGCCTGGGCCAGAACTTTCTAATCGACAATCATGTGATCGAGCGTATCTGCGAGCTTGCCGAGCTTGCAGGTGACGAGCGCGTACTCGAGGTGGGTCCGGGTTGCGGTACGTTGACACTTGCGTTGCTGCAGGAAGCGGCGTGCGTTACGTCCATTGAGGCCGATCCTGAGCTCGAACCGGTGCTCGACGCCCACGCCGCCGACTATGCCAACTTCCGCTTTATCATGGGCGACGCGCTTAAGGTGGGCCCGGAGCAGATTGAGCAGGCTGCGGGCGGTGAGCCGACGGTATTTGTCGCGAACTTGCCCTATAACGTGGCGGCGACGATCATTTTGCAATTTTTCCAGACGATGCCGGCGCTCAAGCGCGCCGTCGTCATGGTGCAAAAGGAGGTTGCCGATCGCATTGCCGCAGTGCCGGGCAACAAGACCTATGGCGGCTATACGGCAAAGCTTGGCCTGTATGCGCAGGTAACGGGTCGCTTTGAGGTGCCGCCGCGTTGCTTTATGCCGGCGCCACACGTGGACTCGGCCGTCGTGCGTATCGACCGTGTTGACGGTGTGGTGCCCGAAGGACTCGATCGCGAATTTGTGGCCCGCGTGATTGATGCTGCATTTGCTCAGCGTCGCAAGACCATCCGCAATTCCATGAGCGCCAACGGCTTTGCCAAGGACGTGCTCGATGCCGCCTTTGAGGCTTGCGGTATCGCACCCACCACGCGCGCCGAGACGCTCGATGTTGCCGACTTTGTCCGTCTGGCCCGGGAGCTTTCCCATGACGCTTAATGCCGAACGCGTGACGTTTACCAAAAAAAAGAAGACGGTTGCTTGTCCCGTGCCCTTGGCACCGCTTGCCGACACACATGCGCATCTGCTTTCGTTCTGGGGCAAGGATGTGCCCGAGACACTCGTGCGTGCCAAGGCGGCAGGCATCGACCTGTTGGTGACGGTCTTCGATCCCATTGCCGATAAGCGCAGCGTGACGGACTATAGCGACTGGCTCGTGCGCGAGATTCTGCCGATGCAGGATATCCCGCAGATCAAGTATCTTGCCGGCGTGCATCCGTATGGCGCGCCGGACTATACCGACGACGTTCACGCACAGGTTGTTGCTGCGCTTGATGACCCTTTGTGCGCCGGTATTGGCGAAATCGGTCTGGACTACCACATGGACTATGACGACGATATCGCGCCGGCGCCCCACAGCGTGCAGATTGATTGCATGGCACGTCAGCTCGAAGTCGCCATGCGCTGCAATGTGCCGGTGGAGTTGCACCTGCGGCACGAGGACTCGGATGGGGAGCGCACCTCGCATATGGATGCGTACAACGTGCTTCGTGAGGTGGGCGTGCCCCAGGTCGGTTGTGTGCTGCACTGCTTTGGCGAGGACCGCGCCACGATGGAGCGCTTTGTGGAGCTGGGCTGCTATATCGCCTATGGTGGTGCGGCCACCTTTAAGCGCAACGAAGACGTGCGCGAGGCATTTGCGGCAACCCCACTCGATCGAATTTTGTTCGAGACGGATTGCCCGTATATGGCTCCGGAGCCCATCCGCGGTCTTGAATGCGAGCCCGCAATGATCTCCATTACGGCAAACGCGCTGGTTAACGACCGTGTCGATCGCACTGGTGAGGACGCCGAAACAATCGCGCATGCCGCTTGGGAAAATGCCTGCAAACTTTTTCAAAAATAGTTCTTGCGTTCGCGGTGACGCTCCGTTATTCTAATTCCTGCACGCGGGCGTGGCGGAATTGGCAGACGCGTACGGTTCAGGTCCGTATGGGGGCAACCCCATGAAGGTTCAAGTCCTTTCGCCCGCACCATTAAATGAAAGAGCTCCCAGCAATGGGAGCTTTTTTGTTATGTGCTCATCGCAGGGACTTGAACCTGTGAAGGAGCGAGCGTAAAGAAAACGCGGAGCGTTTTTAGCGAGCTGGCGAGGACGCCGGCAGGCGGCCGAGGCCGGTGCGGATCCGCGAAGCGGATACGCGGACGTCCTTTCGCCCGCACCATGGATTGAAAGAGCTCCCAGCAATGGGAGCTTTTTTGTTATGCACGATCTCCTTGGACGGGTATCCTAATGCCAACGTGTGCCTATCAGAGGAGAGACCATGCTGTTTTCCGGTATCATCGCCGCCCTTACCAGCCTTTTGATTCCCATCATCATCCTGTTGTTGCTGCTCCCCAACGCCTGCTACGTCGTTGAGCAGCAGCACGCTGTGATCATCGAGCGCTTGGGTAAGTTCAATCGTATCGTCAACGCGGGCTTCCACGTGAAGGTGCCCGTGATCGACCGCAAGGCCGCCACGGTGAGTCTGCGCACCATGAAAAATGGTTTTGGCATCGACGTTAAGACCCAGGACAACGTGACCATTGGCCTTGAGGTCTCCGCTCAGTACCACGTGAGCTATGACATGGGCGCCGGCCCGGCAGATTCGGGCATCTACAAGAGCTACTATATGCTGCAGGAGCCCGTCGACCAGATGCGCGACTTCATCACCGACGCCCTGCGCTCCTCCATCCCCGTCTACACACTCGATGAGGTCTTTGCCAAGAAGGATGACATCGCCAAGGATGTCAACGCTACCGTTTCCGAGCAGATGGCCGCCTACGGCTTCACCCTCGTGTCGACGCTCATCACCAAAATCGCACTGCCGACCGAGGTTGAGAACTCCATGAACGACATCAACGCCGCCCAGCGCAAGCGCGCTGCGGCACAGGAGCTCGCCGAGGCCGATCGCATCAAGCGCGTCACCGAGGCGACCGCCGAGGCCGAGGCTATGGAAAAGGCGGGCGAGGGCATCGCCAACCAGCGCAAGGCCATCGCGCTGGGTATCAAAGATTCGCTCGAGATCATCCAGGAGACGGGTGTCGGCAATGACGAGGCCAACCAACTGTTCATGTTTACGCAGTGGTCCGAGATGATGACGGAGTTCGCTCGCACGGGTAAAACCTCGACGGTCGTGCTGCCGAGCGACTTTTCGCAGTCGGCCTCGATGTTCGAGCAGATGCTGGCCGCCGGCAAAGTTCAAAACGATTCGAAGGAGTAGACGCGCGTGAAATACACCGTCGTTTGCGTCGGTAAGCTCAAAGAGCGCTTTTGGAAGGACGCGTGCGCTGAGTACACCAAGCGCCTAGGTGCCTATGCCAAGGTGGATATCCGCGAGGTGGCCGATGTCGACCCGGCTAAGGCGGGCGGCGTGGATGCCGCGCGCGACAAGGAGGGGGCGGCGATTCTTGCCGCCTTGCCATCTCGAGCGCATTTGATCCTGCTGGCTATCGAGGGCAAGGAGCGCTCGAGCGAGGAGTTTTCGGCGAGGCTCGACGATCTTATGCTGCGAGGCAGCAGCGACATTGCCTTTGTAATCGGCGGTTCGGACGGCGTGAGTGATGAGGTGCGCGCCCGCGCCGACGAGATGCTCAGCTTTGGACGCATTACCTTGCCGCATAACCTGGCGCGTGTGGTGCTGCTAGAGCAGATTTACCGTGCCTGCAAGATCAGTCGTGGCGAGCCGTATCACAAATAGGTCGGCAATACGAAACAATGGCGTGGGACAATACCTTTCGTTTTGAGGAATGTGTCTGAAAGGACTATGAGATATGAAGATTGGATTTGTCGGTTTTGGCAATATGGCGAGCGCTATGGCCGATGGCTGGATCGCTGCCGGTGTAGCTGCGAGCGACATGTGCGCCTGCGCGGGTCGCTACGACGCACTGGTTGAGCGCTGCGAGGCGCGCGGCATGGTCGCCTGCCACGATGCCGCCGAGGTTGTCGCCGCATCCGATATCGTGGTCGCTGCGGTCAAACCGTACATGATCGAGAAGGTATTCGCCCCGCTCAAGGACGCTCTTGCCAAAAAGGTCGTTCTGTCGGTTGCCTGGACCTGGGACAGTGCCAAGTGGGAGCAGGTCCTGCCGGGCGTCGCGCATATCTCGACGGTGCCCAACACGCCGGTTTCGGTGGGCGAGGGCGTCATCGCCTGCGAGAAGGCTTCGACGCTTAACGACGAGCAGCGTGCTGTGGTGCTCGACCTGCTCGGTAAGCTTGGCGCTGTCGTCGAGCTCGACACAAGCCTGCTGTTTGTGGGCGGCACGGTGGGTGGTTGCGCTCCGGCGTTTGTCGCCATGGCAATCGAGGCCCTGGGCGATGCGGCGGTCAAGCACGGTATCCCGCGTGCGGATGCTTATCGCATTGTGAGCCAGATGGTGCTGGGTACGGCAAAGCTGCAGCTTGCAACTGGCCAGCATCCTGCGGCGATGAAGGATGCCGTATGCTCGCCCGGTGGTGCCACCATCAAGGGCGTCGTTGCGCTCGAGGACGCCGGCATGCGCAGCGCCCTGGTCAAGGCAATCGACGCAACCCTCCAGTAAAACCGACCAAAAAAGGGACAGGTTTATGTTGGCAGGTTTTTCCTGCGGTTTTGTCCTTTTAGCGAAAAGTGCCCCGCAACTGGCTCAATTCCAGTTGCGGGGCACTTGCGTTTGCCCAGATAAAACCGACCAAAATAAACCTGTCCCTTTTTGGCAGGTTAGTCCCAGAAGCTGTCTTCTTTGTCCTCGGACTTGGGGCCGCGGTCGACATACATCTTATGGGTGCGCTTCTCCATTACAAAGGCAATAATCGCAAACAGCAGGATGCCGCCGGCGAAAAGGATGGCAAAACCGGTGCGGGTGCCAAACAAAAAGGAAAAAACTGGGTCCATTGGGTGCCTTCTTGCGTAGTTGAGTTGGGTCGTAAACGCTCATAAGTATATACTTGCCCATACATGTACAAGGTTGCAACCTAAATGGAATGTATATCGCCGGAGGATCTAATGCTTGATATCAAGTTTGTTCGCGAGAACCCCGATGCCATCGATGTCGCCATGGCTAACCGCCAGACGTCTTGGGATCGCGAGAAGTTCTTTGAGCTCGACGACGAGCGTCGTGCCGTCATCACCGAGGTCGAGGAACTTCAAGCCACGCGCAATGCCGAGTCCAAGAAGATCGGCGCCCTGATGAAGGAGGGCAAGAAGGACGAGGCCGAGGCCGCCAAAGAGGCCGTGCGCGCCGTCAACGAGAAGATTGACGGTCTGGCCGAGCGCCGCACCGCCCTCGAGCAGGAGCAGTACGACTTCATGGCTCACCTGCCCAACATTCCTTGTGAGGCCACGCCGTACGGCAAGGACGAGGACGAGAACATCGAGCGCCGTCGTTGGGGCACCCCGCGCGAGTTCGACTTCGACTTTAAGCCGCACTGGGATCTGGGCACCGACCTCGACATCCTTGACTTCGAGCGCGGCAACAAGCTCTCCGGCAGCCGCTTCACCGTTCTCGGTGGCGCCGGCGCCCGTCTTGAGCGCGCCCTCATCAACTTCTTCCTCGATACGCACACCAGCCGTGGTTTTAAGGAGTGGTGGCCGCCCATCGTCGTCAAGCGTCAGACCATGTTCGGCACGGGCCAGCTGCCCAAGTTCGAGGACGACGCCTATCACGTCTCGGGCGACAACTTCCTGATCCCCACCGCCGAGGTCGTGCTCACCAACCTGCACGCCGGTGAGGTCCTCGACGCCGATACCCTGCCGCGCCGCTACACCGCCTTCACCCCCTGCTTCCGCGAGGAGGCCGGCTCCGCTGGTCGCGATACCCGCGGCATCATTCGCCAGCACGAGTTCGACAAGGTCGAGATGGTCAAGTTTGCCAAGCCGGAGGAGTCCGACGAGGAGCTCGAGAGCATGACCGCCGAGGCCGAGTTCCTGCTGCAGCAGCTGGGTCTTCCGTATCGCGTGATTAGCCTGTGCACCGGCGACCTGGGCTTCTCTGCCCGTCAGACCTACGACGTCGAGGTCTGGCTGCCGAGCTACAACGCCTACAAGGAGATCAGCTCCTGCTCCAACTGCGGTGACTTCCAGGCCCGTCGCGCCAACATCAAGTATCGCGACCCCGAGAACTTCAAGGGTTCGCGCTATCTGCACACCCTCAACGGTTCCGGTCTGCCGGCTGGCCGTACCATGGCAGCCATTCTGGAGAACTACCAGAACGCCGACGGCACCATCACGATCCCCGAGGTTCTGCGCCCCTACATGGGCGGCCTCGAGAAGATCGAGCCGGTCGCGTAGATTGGCTGCATAAGCGATTTGCTAGGGCACTCCTTTTTGGGGTGCCCTTTTTGTGTGCGGCCATACCATGCTGTGCGGACAGCTCAATAGAAAACACACGAACAACTGTTCTGTATACAGCCATCTACCTGTTATGCTTTTGCTAAATAAGAGCGAGAGAAAGGGGACGCGATGGAGCTGTTTGATGATCGGGTGGTTTTGTTTGAGAGCGACGAGGGCGGGGAGTACCTGCTTGTGACGTGTGAGCCGTCTGGCATGGGTGGCCTGGTGGTTCGACAGACGAGCGAGGGTCCGTTGACCCAATGGTGCTACGAGGAGTCGCCGCATGTGGTTGAGACGTTTGTGGCGCACGAGGGGCTTGTGGCCCTGGAGCATTTCTATGGGGTCCGGACATCTAACCAGGTTGCTCGCATGTTGAGTATCTCGTTTGCCGATTATGATTGTGCCCAGCGGGTGAGATCGCTCCTGAGGGAACTTGATGCTAAGTTTGACGTGATCGAAAAGCCAATCGATCGTACGGGGAACGACGGTATATGCGGAGCAGCATGACAAAACTGCGTTCCACAAAAAAGTTTGAGATTGCGCTTGACTCCAATAAGCTAAAGTGGTTTTATATGTTTTGCGCTGCGGCGTTACCTCAGCTGGATAGAGGGTCTGACTACGAATCAGAACGTCATAGGTTCGAATCCTATACGCCGCACCAATTGAAATTGAAAGCCTCCGGCAACGGGGGCTTTTCTTTTATGCTGCCACCGCATGGATTCGAACCTCGGTCGAGGCGCGGGCGTCAAGAAAACGCGGAGCGTTTTAGCCCGCGGGCGAGCGCGCCGGCAGGCGGGCGAAGCCGGTGCGGATCCGCGCAGCGGATGCGCGGAATCCTATACGCCGCACCAATTGAAATTGAAAGCCTCCGGCAACGGGGGCTTTT
>DXZZ01000004.1:42460-44947 GCA_019419425.1 Collinsella sp.
GCGGCGTTACCTCAGCTGGATAGAGGGTCTGACTACGAATCAGAACGTCATAGGTTCGAATCCTATACGCCGCACCATTTGAGATTAAAGCTCCCGGCAACGGGGGCTTTTCTTTTACGTAAACACCGCATGGATTCGAACCTCGGTCGAGGCGCGGGCGTAAAGCGGACGATTTCCTGTCGACTCGTGTAAGATTCCGAGTAGATGTCGCGACTAATTCGCGACCACTCCTTCTTCAAGCGACCGATCAGGGTGATACTTCGTGGCAGAGCGTCCGACATACAAGCTCAGGTTTCTCGATCCCAAAAAGCGCTTTCCGGCGATGCCCGAGCAGCCTGCGGGACGTTCATATGGCGTGGTCTGGAAACTCTTTGGCGAGGATCAGCATGAATCTTGCTATGTCGTCGAATTCGTTGGCAAAAGCCATGTGTCGCTTTTGGGCTATGTAAGCGTTTCGGGCGAGGTGTACAAGGTGGACCGCCCCGTTAGCGAGACTCCGCTGCCCAACGATCCCGACATGGAACTGGTCCTTGACGAGTCGGACTCCGGTATTGGTGAGATTGTGGTTCGGGGAGCCAACGGCACAATGCGCGCGTGCGCGCGAACCGTCGGCTCTCCCGAAGGCCCCATGCGCGAGCAGTCCGACCACGAGACATGGAATTCGACCCGCTCCCTTCCTTACGGCGAGTTCATGGCATCGATGTTCCTGCGCTATGTGATATTCGCTGACTCCGAAAATGCCATTGCGAGCACGGCGGACGCCGGCGGACTCGACGAGGGTATGCAAAATGTTATCGACAAGATCAAGCTCGTAAAGTTGCCCGAGCCGGTCGAGGTGTTTTTGGGCTTTAACACGGCACCGCTCCCTGATGCTATCGAGACGCTGCTTTACCGCGTTGACCATGCCGAGAATCCGAGCGGTATCGAGCGCTATGCCGCCGCCCTTATGAGTGAAATTGACTTGCCCCGCCTGCGCACCATCGCTGCCAAGTCCGAGATGAGCCTGGCTCGCATTGATCGTTCAAAGCTTTTCTATCTCAATTTTGATCGTAGCCTGCTGGACCAGGACGAGATTGACATGCTGCTTGCCATCGAGTGCCGTCTCAACCGCCTCTCCGGCATCCTTGAGCGCATCGGGGCTGGATTGGTCCCCGCGGCCTCGTCGCCGAGCCTTGAGGGCTGCGCGCTCTTTGATGCGTGGCATATCGCTAAGACGACCAACGATGTTCCTCGACTGCTCGATACGGCCTCGAGCGATAACCCGTGGGGCGAACCGGGTACGGTGGCTTGCCAGCCGGGCGGTGAGTGGGATGTGCGTACCCGCTTCGCGCGTATTGTCGAGGCGCTTAACGTGGTCACGCGGCTCGACTATACCTATCGGGCAAACGTTGCCGAGGGGATTATGCTCGTTCGGTTTGGGCAGTCTGTCGTTGATGCCATGCCGCAACGTGAATACGACGCTCAAGATGACGCCTGGCACGAGCTGGACGAGGACACGCGCACGATCTGGGCCGCGGAGCACGATGCGCGCGTGGCGCTCACGCTTGCGGCAGCGTGTTTTGCCGCGGGCACCTGCATCACGCGCTGCTATGTGCAGATTGCTGCTCCCGACAGTGAGCAGGGCGAGTGCGTTGTCGCAACGTATTTCTTTGGGCGTGCGGCCTATCTGGCCGATTGCGTGCCTGTCGCCAAGGATCTTGAGAGCATGGACATGGACGATATGCCGTGCAAGCGTGTGCTTGAGGCGTATGAGTCAACCGCTCCGGAGACGATTGAGCCGGCGGAGGTTCATGCTCGTCCGCGTGATGACCATCGCATGCTGCCGCCGGCGCTGCGCGATCTGCTGCTTGCCGATACGGCTGACGAGCTGGAGGTCATGGAAGAGGACGACGACCCATACGTGGCCCGTGTTGTTGAATTGCGCGAGCAGGCAAAAGTCGACCGTACAGGTGCTTTTGAAGGCTTTTCCCGTCTTGTTGAGGAGTTGGAGGCTAAGTGCGCCGTCGCCGAGCTTTTGGCGACAGGTCCGGTTCAAACGCAGTTTTGCGATAACCAGCTGGTGCGCATGGTGCTACCGGTGTTGGAAGAAGACCGCTCTGTGCGAATCCTTCGTGCGCCCGATGCGCTGTACTTTGCCCAGCACGAGATCTGCAGCTTTTACGCCGAGCAAGAGGACTTTGAACGAGCACTGCCCGAGGTGCGCCATCTTTACGATCTGGCGCGCTCGTCCATGCAGCCGCACTTTGCGCTCATCAACGTGCTTGCGCGTCTGGAGCGCTTTGACGAGATTATCGAGGTGGCGCGCCACGGCCTACGTATTGCCAGCGATCGTTCTGCAATCGGCTACCTGTTCTATCGCTTGGCGTTTGCCTATTGGAATTGCGATCAGCTCGACCTGGCGCTGGCTTGTTACCGTCTGGTGCCGCGCGGCGAGGAGTCGGGCAGCAGCGCGCTGGAAGAAATGCAGGGCCTTATGAACGAGATGGG
>DXZZ01000004.1:45047-70859 GCA_019419425.1 Collinsella sp.
CCCCAGCTCTCCGCCAGTATGACTTGAAAGAAGGGTCCCATTTGGGGCCCTTTTTTGTGCGGAGAAAGGAGGCTGGGGATTCGAACCTCAAAAAAGGAGGCATCCTTTCGGACGCCTCCTTTCAGTGGACTTATTATTCTTGCGCCCTACACCTCGGGCGCCTTGGCGACGGTCTCGCTTTCTGCCGTGAGTGGGCGGTTGTCGATGCGACGGCCCAAGCGATCGAGCTTCACGAGTAGCCATTCAATGGGATTCGGCCCTGCGCCTTCCTCGTCGGCAACTAGGTCTATGACGGCGATCTTGGTGCCGTCCTGCTTGAGCATGACGCTGCCCACCTTGTCGCCCACATGCACCGTGCCCGAAAGATCGTCGTAGCTAACCTTTTCGGTCACCTCGCCGGCAAGGGAAAACACGGTCGCTTGCGCCGTGGGATCGGCGAGTGTGGCGTCGATCGTCTTATCCGTCCAGTCGGTTTGACCAATGCGCGCCATAAGCGGGTTGCCGTTGGCGGTCTTTTCCTGTGTGTTGGCGATTGCGACCGTCACCTTGTGACCGTAGTACCAATTGGCAAGGGTTGCGGTATCGGTAAAGCGCTGGTCGGTGGTGGTGGAGTTCAAAACGACGGTGTAGATCTCGTCGCCGTCGCGGTTGTAGGCGCTCGTAAAGCAATAGCCCGCGTCGTCGGTGGTGCCGGTCTTGCCACCGATGTTGCCATCTTGGCCCAGCAAATAGTTATGCGTGTCCATGGAATGCGAATGGTCGGTGCCGTCGGCGCCCGTGACCTCGATCCAGGAATCCTCGCTCGCTACGACCTCGCGGATCGTGTCGTTTTTCATGGCCTCCTGCATCATCAGCGCTACGTCGTGTGCGGTTGAGTGCATATCGCCAGCCCACTCATCAAAGTCCAGACCATGCGGGTTTTCAAAAAGCGTACCGGTGCAGCCGAGCTTCTTAGCGCGCTCGTTCATGGCCTTCACAAAGGTTGCCTCGGCGTCTTTGGTCTTAGGGTCGATCTTCTTGCCCACATATTCGGCGAGCACGACGGCGGCGTCGTTGCCCGAGGGAATCATCAGGCCGCGCAGTGCCTGCTCCACGGTAAGCTCGTCGCCTTCGAGCAAGCCGGCGGTCGAATTACCCACGGTGGCTGCGGCGTTGCTCACCGTGACCTTCTCGTCCATCTTGCAATTCTCGACGGTTAGGATTGCGGTCATGACCTTGGTGATCGAGGCGATTTTGACCTGCTCATCGGCGCCGCGCCCGTAGTAGATGGTGCCGTCTTTGCCCATGACGAGCGCATTGGCCGCATCGATATCGGGCAGATTATCGGCCGTGATGCCGCGCGCATCGGCGGTTTTGCCGCAGACATTGTCGGTCGTGAGCACTTGGGCGCCGGCGACGGTGGGCACGCCAGCGGCAAGGGCGATAGCGCAGACAAAGCCGGCGGCAAGCTGGGCTGAGCGCTTTGCAAAAGAGGTGAGGGACTTCACAGATTTCGCTTTCGACGGGATGGTCTCTTCTGGAACTAGAGTATATCGTTTGCCGGTGTCGGCGATCATCGCGTGCGTGCGTGGCCCACATCCGCGCCCGAACGGACACATTGGTGCTTAAGGTCGACTTAATCGCCCGCGCTTGTTGTGTGTGGCACGCGCCGCCTCGGGCATAATGGAGCGCGAGAGGAGCACGCATGAACGAGCGCATTTTGGTAGTTGATGACGAGAAAGCCATCGCCGACCTGGTTGGTATCTACCTTACAAAAGAGGGCTTTGATGTCCAGATTGCCTACAGCGGGGCCGATGCGGCCAAGGCGATTCTGGAGCAGGAGTTTGATCTGGCGCTGCTGGATGTCATGCTGCCTGATATCGACGGCTTTGAGCTGTTGCGTACGATCCGTTCCAGCCATACCTATCCCGTGATCATGCTGACGGCACGCGATGCCCAGCAGGATAAGATCGAGGGGCTCTCGCTTGGCGCAGACGATTATGTGGTCAAGCCGTTCCGTCCGCTGGAGCTCATCGCGCGCGTGCACGCTCAGCTTCGTCGTTATACCAGCTACGGCAGCCGCGCACAGGCGGCCGAGTCGCCGATCATCCAGCTCGACGGCCTCGAGATCAACCGCGACGCCCGCTCTGTGACGGTGGACGGTGCGCCGGTGCGCCTCACGCCCATCGAGTATTCCATCTTGCTGTATCTGGTTGAGCATCGCGGCAGCGTGGTAGCCGTGGAGGACCTGTTCCGCGCGGTGTGGAACGAGGACTTTATGCCCGGCTCCAACAATACGGTTATGGTGCACATTCGCCATCTGCGCGAAAAGATCGGCGACGACGCTCAAAAGCCGCGCTTTATCAAAAACGTCTGGGGCGTCGGCTACATAATCGAATAACGCCTTTGATGGCGGGGGAGTAGATATGACAAAAGACGATAGGCGGGCATTCGAGGTACCCGATCGACTCTTTGAATACGTAAGGGCGGTCGTTGACAACCGTGCGTTAGCGACGGTGCTGCTCTTTTTGCTGAGTCTGCTGCTCATCGGCATTGACAATATCGTTGGCATCCTGGCAGTTCTACTCATTGGCTTTTTGCTGATTGATCGATTCGAAATCGTTCGCCGCTGTGTGGTGATCGGCGGCGCCGCGTGGACAATTACGTTGGCGATCGGGTCCATGGCGCTTGGCGGTATTGGCGAGCCCGTATTCTTTGACGCCGGCTTTGTGTTCAACATGCTTGGATTTGTGCTGGCGCTTGCCGTGTGCGTCCTGTTCTTCTGCGGACGCGCCCTGTACTACCAGGGTTACGAGCAGGGCGAGCTGCACGCCGACCGCGTGATTGCCGCCCGCATTCAGGACCGTCTGATCGATAACCCCGACACATGGGACAACATTGACGGCGACTTCCTCGAGGTCGAGGGCGCGCTCAACCGGGCGCGCGATTGCGAGCGTAGGGTTCAACAAGCCCTGCGTGACGAATCCCACCGCAAAGATGACCTGGTGACGTACCTGGCGCACGACCTGCGCACGCCGCTCGCCAGCGTGGTGGGCTACCTTTCGCTCTTGCAGGAGGCCCCCGATTTGCCGCTTGAGCAGCGCACACGTTTTACGGGCGTGGCACTCGACAAGGCCCACCGGCTCGATGCGCTCATCGAGGAGTTCTTCGACATCACGCGCTTTGATTTCCACGATATCGTGCTCACCCGCAGCTACGTCGATTTGGGGCTCTTACTGGCACAGGTGGCCGACGAGTTCTATCCCATTCTCAACGAACAGCATAAAGAAGCCCAGGTTGATATCTGCGAGGATCTGACGGTGCTCGTGGACGGCGACAAGATGGCTCGCGTATTCAACAACATCATGAAAAACGCCGTTGCCTATAGCTATGAAGGCTCGATGATCACGATTGAGGCCAGACGTTTGGGTAACGGCGGCGTGCGCGTACGATTTATAAACCAGGGCGATCCGATCCCTGAGCCAAAGCTCAAGGTGATCTTTGAGAAGTTCTATCGCCTGGATGCGGCGCGTGCGACCAATCGCGGCGGCGCTGGGCTGGGTCTCGCCATCGCCAAGGAGATTGTATGCGCGCATGGCGGCACCATCGCGTGCGAATCGACGCCCGAGCATACCGTTTTTACCATCGAGCTGCCCGCCGCGTAGCGTAGGCGCCCTTACAAACACCTGACAATGCGCTCACGTGCGTATGAGCCGCGGTTTCTACTATCGATACTGCTGAATTGATATCGACGTGGAGGTATGCGGTATGACGGCTGGTGTGGCTATGGAGCCCACGGAGCTCGAGGAGCTAATGGAGGCGCGAGCCGAGGCTGCGCACGAGCGCGAAGTCGGAGACGCGACGCGCCCCACGGCGCAGGACCTTGCCGCCTCGCCGACGCGCATCGACGTCGAGGGCCTCGACCTGTTCTATGGCGACCACCATGCGCTCAAGGACGTGAATATCAAGATCCGCGACAAGCAGATCACCTCGTTCATCGGGCCTTCGGGCTGCGGAAAGTCCACGTTGCTGCGCTGCTTTAACCGCATGAACGACGGCATCAAGGATTGCCGCATCGAGGGCAAGATTGCGCTCGATGGTCAAGATATCCTGGGCGATTGCGACATCTGCCGTTTGCGCCAGCGCGTGGGCATGGTGTTCCAACGCCCCAACCCATTTCCCATGAGCATCTACGACAACGTCGCCTACGGTCCTCGCGGTATGGGTGTGCGCGACCGCGCCGTGCTCGATGAGCTGGTCGAGGACTCCCTGCGTCGCGCTGCCCTGTGGGACGAGGTCAAGGACAAGCTCAAAGAGTCGGGCCTGGGTCTTTCGGGTGGACAGCAGCAGCGCCTGTGCATCGCCCGCGCACTTGCCGTGCAGCCCGACATTCTGCTGATGGACGAGCCGACTTCGGCACTCGACCCTGTGTCGACGTTGGTGGTGGAGCAGTTGGCCTGCGAGCTCAAGGAGACCTGCACGCTGGTGGTCGTGACGCACAACATGCAGCAGGCCGCGCGTATTTCCGATTCGGTTGCGTTCTTTTTGCTGGGTGAGCTGGTGGAGCACGCGCCCACCGCGCAACTCTTCAAGAATCCGTCCGATCCGCGCACCGCGGATTATTTGACGGGGCGTTTTGGCTGACGCTGTCTTTTACAGGTGCCTTTAGGGTTAAGATGCGGTCATATCGGCCGCAAAGGGGTTCAACATGATCTATTACGTCGAGGACGATGACAACATCAGGGATTTGACAGTCTACGCGCTGCGCAAGCAGGGAATCGAGGCCGAGGGCTTTTCGTGTGATGGCGAGTTTAAAGCTGCCGTGGCGCGACGGGTGCCCGATGCTGTGCTGCTCGATATCATGCTGCCCGACACCGATGGCTTGGCGATTATGCGTCGCCTGCGTGCCGATCGCCTGACGGCGACGGTGCCCATCATGATGCTTACCGCCAAGGACACCGAACTCGACAAGGTGATGGCGCTCGATGGCGGTGCCGACGATTACCTGACTAAGCCGTTTTCGCTCATGGAGCTTGCGAGCCGCTGCCGCGCACTGCTGCGTCGCGGCGGCATGGTCAAGCAGGCGAGCGATGTGCTCAGCGTGGGCGACATCGTGCTTTCGCCTAGCCATCGCGAGGTGACCGTTGCCGGCGAGCCGCTTAAGCTCACCCTGCGCGAGTTCGACCTGCTCGAGTACCTCATGCGCAAGCCCGGCGTGGTCTTTACCCGCGAGTCGTTGCTGCAGAGCGTGTGGGGCTGGGACTTCGACGGCGGTTCGCGCACCGTTGACGTGCACGTGCAGACGCTTCGCCAAAAACTGGGCGAGCATGCCAGCGCCATCGAGACCGTGCGCGGCGTGGGTTATCGCCTGGCCGAGCCTTCTGCCGGTGATGGTGCCGAAGGCGACGACACCGCGGCCACCGCATCGGAGGAGTAACCCGTGGTCTTCGCCCCCCAGGGAAAACATACGCTGTCGCACCGCGTTTTTGTGACGATCTTTGTCTGCGCCATGGCGGTTATCGTGGCGTTTACGGTGCTGGGTGCGTTCTTTGTGCAAAACACTTTGGCGGATGCCACGAGTGCCAATCTGGCGCAGGAAACCGAGCTCATTGCTGCCGCCCTCGACGAGCAGCAGGAGCCCATTCCGTTCTTGCGAAGCCTCGATCGCGAGGATCTTCGTATCACGCTGATCAATAAGGACGGATCTGTTGCCTACGACAACGAGGCGTCGCCTTCCACACTGCCCAACCATGGCGATCGCCCCGAGGTCATCGAGGCCTTTGAGAGTGGTTCGGGTTCCGCGGAGCGCGCAAGCTCTACACTCGACGAGATTATGCTGTATCGCGCCGTCACCCTTGATAACGGCCAGGTCGTTCGCTTGGCGCAGGCCCAGCCTGGCGTTGCGGCGATTTTGCTGTCGATGCTGGCGCCGATGCTGCTTATCGCAGCAGCGGGTGCAGTACTCTCGTTTTTTATGGCGCGCCGTGAGTCCCGCGCCATCATCGCGCCGTTGCAAGAGGTGGATTTGGATCACCCACGCCGTAGCTATGAGCACGCCTATGCCGAGATGGTCCCCATGCTTGAGCGTATCGAGTCGCAGCGCCAGGAACTCAAGCGCCAAATGGCGGTGCTAGCGGACAACGACCGTATGCGCCGCGAGTTCACGGCGAATATCACCCATGAGCTCAAGACGCCGCTTACGGCGATTTCGGGCTATGCCGAGCTCATCGCAAATGGCATGGTCGAGGGCGAGGACGACCTGCGCAACTTTGGCGGTCGCATCTATCGTGAGGCGGGCCGCTTGGCAGCGCTTGTCAACGACATCCTTACGCTGTCTAACTTGGACGAGGCCGAACGTGCAACTGAAGGCGAGGCAGTGCCCATTGGGTCCACGGAGCCTATTGAGCTCTCGCGTGCGATCTACGCGGTTGAGCAGCGTCTTGAACAGGTTGCCCGTCAGGCGAATGTGACGATAAGTCATGAGGCCAAGCCTGTGGTCATCGAAGGCGTGTCGCGCTTGGTCGACGAGCTCATCTATAATCTGGCAAGCAACGCCATCCGCTACAATCGGCCCGGCGGTACGGTTACGCTGCAGTGCGGCACCAACGACGAAGGCCATCCGTTCCTCGCTGTCGCCGACACGGGAATCGGTATCGCGCCTGAAGAACAGGGCAAGGTATTCGAGCGGTTCTATCGCGTGGACAAGAGTAGGTCCAAGGCACGCGGCGGAACCGGCCTGGGGCTTGCCATTGTCAAGCATGCGGCCCTGTATCATCACGCCACGCTTGATCTGTCGAGCGAGTTGGGCGTGGGAACCACCATAACGGTGACGTTTCCCATACAGCAGGACGAGCCATTCGCATAGCGATACAACATAGATATTGATGTAGACGCCGCATTTGACTTTCGGGTGCGGCGTTGTTGTGCAATTTTACGATTGCTTCCGACATTTTTACAGGAGAGCCTGTTTCTTATGTATAGAGTTTGGTCTCGGTAAAAAGATGCGATAACATACGGACAGTTTTGTCAATCCGAACTGGGGAAATGAAAGGCAAGCTGCATGACCCTTCTCGAACTGTTCCAGCTGCTGAAGAAGCACCTCAAGCTGGTCATCACCCTTCCGGTGGTCTGCGCGATCGCCATGGGCATCGTGTCCTTCGTTGCGATGGACAACACCTATACCGCGACGACGAGCATGTACATTCTCGCCAAGACCGACGATAGCGGTCAGATGAGCTACAACGATCTCTCGGCGAGCCAGATGCTTTCCAACGATATCGCCACGCTGCTGGATAGCGATAGCGTTAAGAGCGGCGCCGCCAAAGAACTGGGCCTTACCGATCTGGATGACTACAAGGTGTCTGTTTCCTCCGAGACCACCACGCGTGTCATTACGCTTTCGGTTACCGGCACCGATGCCAAGGAGACGGCTGAGGTCGCAAAGGCCATTGCCAGCTCGGTGAGTACGGTCGCTCAGAACGTCGGCGCTGCCCAGAGCATCAACGTTATCGACGAGGCTAAGACCCCCGAAGCCCCCAGCGGCCCCAAGCGCACGCTGTATATTGCCGTCGCGTTCCTCGCCGGTATCTTTATCGCAGTTGCCTATGTCGTTTTGGCAGACATGCTCAATACCCGCATCCGCGGTGCCGAAGAGGCAGAAGAGCTCCTGGGTATTCCCGTTGTTGGCCGAATTCCGGCTATGAAAGGTGGTAAATAGGCATGGCTAAAGCAAAGAACACCGATAAGCTCGTTGTGCAGAATGCCGCCAAGACCCTTCTGGCCAACATCCGCTTTGCGAGCGTGGATGACCCCATTCGCACCATCACCGTTACCTCCTCGATTCCCAACGAGGGCAAGTCTACGGTTTCCATTAACCTTGCTCAGGCAATCGCCACGAGCGGCAAGAGTGTCCTGCTGGTCGAGGCTGATATGCGTCGCAGGTCCCTTGCCGATATGCTCGGCGTCCGCTCCCGCGGCGGACTCTATGCAGTCCTGTCCGAGCAGGTTTCTATCGACCAGGCGATTGTCGAGACGGGTCAGAAGAACTTCTACTTCCTCGATGCCGAGCCGCACATTCCCAATCCTGCCGACATCATCGTCTCCCATCGCTTTGCCAAGCTGGTCAAGGCACTGTCTGCTAAGTTCCAGTACGTCATCTTCGATGCTCCTCCGGTCGGCACCTTCATCGATGCTGCCGAGATTGCCAGCCTGACCGACGGCGCGCTGTTCGTGGTGCGCGAGGACTTTACCAAGCGCGAAGAGGCGCTCAACGCTATCGCCCAGCTTAAGAAGTCCGAGAAGGTCAAGCTCATCGGTACCGTCATGAATTACTGTGAGACCGAGACCAGCGAGTACTACTATTCTTACTACACCAAGGACGGTAAGAAGGTTAAGAAGGGCTCCGACGATCAGGGCACTTCCAAAAAGGGCATCTTCACCAACCGAGCAAACGTTTAGTTGATTAAGGCTGACCTATGCGTGACATTCATTGCCATATCTTGCCGGGTGTAGACGACGGCGCCGCCGATCTCGAAGAGAGCTTGGCGATGCTCGAGGCTGCCAAGCGGGCCGGTGTAACCAGAATCGTTTGCACTCCTCACTGCCGTGATCCCTATTTTGATTACGACAAGATGTGGGATGCCTTTGAGCTGCTGCGCGATAACGCTGACGGTTTTCCGCTCCAGATGGGCTTCGAGGTCAACCATCGAAAGCTCGTTGAGCTTGGTATCGATGCCGCGGATCACTTGCATTTCGATGGGACCAACGAGTTTCTGCTCGAGCTTTCGACGCATGCCGATGCGTATGCGTTTAGAGAGTACGAGAACACGATTTACGATTTGCAGTGCCGTGGCTATCAGGTGATCATCGCTCATCCTGAGCGCTATCGTGCGGTTCAAAAGGATGTAAGCGTGGCGGAGCGCCTGGTCGATATGGGCTGCAAGCTGCAGGCTTCGGCGGACTTTATTGCCGGCGGTCGCTTTGGTCGCGAGAAAAAGCCGGCACAGCGCCTGTTCGATCAGAACCTGTACAGCTTCATCGCGAGCGATGCCCATAACGTGGGTCATTACGACTGTCTGGCGAAGGCTCGCGCGAAGTTTAGCGTGCGCGGAGCTCATTTTCGCTAAAATCTGTCCCTAACGTTCGCGTTGAATGAAAGGGCAGCTATGGATATCCAACTTAAGACGGGATGCTTTGATGACGCGGCGTTGGTGCGCCGCGTCGTTTTTATGGACGAGCAGGGCTACGAGAATGAGTTTGACGCTATCGACGAGGATCCGAACTGCATCCATGTGACGCTCTATGTAGACGGTGAGCTTGCCGGTTGCTCGCGCGTGTTTCCCGAAGAACTCGAGCGCGCAGCTGACGCAGAGGCTCCGGTGTCGCCGGCGTGCGACTTGGACGAAGGCGTCGCGGCGGGGGAGACCTACATTATGGGGCGCGTGGCCGTGCTGCCGAGCATGCGCCGTCGCGGTTTGGCGAGCAAGATTGTCGAGGCCAGTGATACGTGCGCGCGTGATGCCGGCGCCAAGCTCATTAAGCTGCACGCGCAGGAATACGTGCTGCCGCTCTATGCCAAGGCGGGTTACACGCAGATTGCCCCGGTGGACTACGAAGACGAGGGCCAGCCCCATGTTTGGATGGCCAAGCGCGTAGATGGCAGATAGGGACGTTCCTTTCCTGCCGGCAGTCGGGGACACTCCTTGGCAATTGGCGCATCAGAGCGTTTGGACATACAGTTTTTCGATTCCGTATGTATATATGCGCGCTAATGGGTTATAAAATCTAAGTCTGGACATAGCAGGTCTGCGATGCGGCTCGGGCAACCGGGCCGTTTTTGCGGACGGGGGTAGCGCGAAAGGACTGCACATGCGTCAATTTAAGACCGAGAGCAAAAAACTGCTCGACCTCATGATCAACTCCATCTACACCAATAAGGAAATCTTCCTGCGCGAGCTTATCTCCAACGCGAGCGACGCCGTCGACAAGCTCAACTTTAAGAGCCTGCAGGACCCGAGTGTCAAGCTCGACCAGGGCGACCTGGCTATTCGCGTCTCTTTTGATAAAGACGCCCGCACCATTACCATCTCGGATAACGGCATTGGCATGACCGCCGAGGAGCTCGAGCGCAATCTGGGCACCATCGCCCATTCCGGCTCCGAGGAGTTTAAGACCGAGAACGCCGAGCAACAGGGCTCCGATGTCGACATCATCGGCCAGTTTGGCGTGGGCTTCTACTCTGCCTTTATGGTTGCCAGCCACGTAAAGGTTGTCAGCCGCGCCTATGGCGAGGACACCGCTCACGTGTGGGAGTCTGATGGTCTTGAGGGTTACACCATCGAAGACGGCGAGCGCGCCGAGCACGGCACCGATGTCATCCTGACGCTGCGCGAGAACGAGAAGCTCGACGCCGACGGCGAGGCCGAGACCTACGATCGCTTCCTGACCGAGTGGGGCCTCAAGAGCCTGATTCAGCAGTACAGCAACTATGTGCGCTACCCGATTCAGATGATGGTGAGCAAGAGCCGCCAGAAACCCAAGCCCGAGGACGCCGGCGACGACTACAAGCCCGAGTACGAGGACTACCAGGAGCTCGAGACCATCAACTCCATGACGCCGATCTGGAAAAAGCGCAGCTCCGACGTTGAGCAGAAGGATTACAACGAGTTCTACAAGTCCACGTTCCACGACTTTGACGATCCCGCGCGCACTATCAGCTTCCATGCCGAGGGTACGCTTGAGTACGATGCGCTGCTGTTTGTGCCGGGTCGCGCCCCGTTCGATCTGTACAGCAAGGACTACGAGAAGGGCCTGGCGCTCTACAGTTCCAACGTGCTGATTATGGAGAAGTGCGACGACCTGCTGCCCGACTACTACAACTTTGTGCGCGGTGTCGTGGACTCTGCCGACGTGACGCTCAACATCTCGCGTGAGACGCTGCAACAGAACCGTCAGCTCAAGGCCATTGCCAAGCGTGTCGAGAAGAAGATCACTGCCGATCTTGAGGACATGCGCGACAACGACCGCGAGGCATACGAGAAGTTCTTTGAGAACTTTGGTCGCGGTCTGAAGTACGGCATCTACTCGAGCTACGGCATGAAGGCCGACGAGCTCGCCGACCTGCTGCTGTTCTGGTCTGCCAAGGAGCAGAAGATGATCACCCTGGCCGAGTATGCCAAGGGCATGCCCGAGGATCAGAAGGCCATCTACTACGCCGCCGGCGACTCGCGTGAGCGCTTGGCCAAGATGCCCGTGGTAAAGGGCGTGCTCGAGCGCGGCTATGACGTGCTGTTGCTGACGCAGGATGTGGATGAGTTCACGTTCCAGGCTATGCGTGAGTACGTGGCCGCCGATATGCCCAAGATCTACGAGGACGACGCCGCCCGCGAGGCTGCCGAAAAGGCCGTTGCCGACGGTGCCGAGCCCGAGGTCGAGGATCGTCACCTGGAGCTCAAGAACGTTGCGACTGGCGATCTTGATCTGGCGACCGAGGACGAGAAGAAGGAGGCCGAGGACGCCACCAAGGAAAACGAGGACCTCTTTAGCGCTATGAAGGAGGCGCTCGGTGACAAGGTCGAGAAAGTTGCCGTCTCCGCGCGCCTGACCGATGCCCCCGCTTGCATCACCACCGAGGGTCCGCTTTCGCTCGAGATGGAGAAGGTGCTCCAGAAGGGGCCCGAGGGCGCGCCCGACGGCATGCCCAAGAGCCAGCGCGTGCTCGAGCTCAACGCCAAGCACCCGGTCTTTGACAAGCTTGTCGCTGCCCAGAAGGCAGGTGACGCCGACAAGATCAAGCAGTACTCCGGCCTGCTCTACGATCAGGCCCTGCTGGTCGAGGGCATCCTCCCCGAGGACCCCGTTGCCTTCGCGGCGGCTGTCTGCGAGCTGATGTAACTTAGTTACGCCGTTCTACCGAACGGCGTAACGGCTCGACGCTGCCCTTCGTTCCGCCGTTCTAACGAACGGCGGACCAGCCGACGCTGCGCGGGCACCAGAGCGACAACTTGTCATTCAAAGAGGACGGCATGACCAGAAGGTCTATGCCGTCCTCTTTTCATGCCAATTTGTTCGCTCTGGTGACCGCTCGCTGGCATTACCAAAACATCGACGGTCCAATAATGATCCCTTGGGGACGGAGAAAAAGTGGTCGTTGGGGGACGTTCTTGTTTGACTAGTCGTTTAAGAACGTTCCCAATGACTATTCGGATTGCTAATTTGTGCGGGCTGTGGTTTTGTGACCTGCTGAAATTAAAGATACTGTACAACTGTACACTAACTCATCTTCGTAGTATATTGCTACCCGCAAAACTCAGCACCATTGTGCCGCGAGGCACTAAAGCGCCTACGTACAATGGTTGTCGATAGTACGATTTGATTCAACGACAGGATGGATGGCCCAAGCGTGAGTCTCGGCAGCAAACTATCCGATGCAAAGGTCTCCTTTGCGATATTCAAGCGCGACATTAAGCGACTACTTGTGAACCCCGTCGCCTTGGTGGTTACCCTCGGCGTGTGCGTTATTCCCTCGCTGTATGCCTGGTACAACATCGTGGCAAACTGGGATCCGTACGGAAACACTCAGGGTATCAAGATTGCCATCGCCAACAACGATCAGGGCACCCAAAACGACCTGGTGGGTGAGCTCAACGCGGGTGATAAGGTCGTCGATCAGCTCAAGGAGAACGATCAGTTGGGCTGGACCTTCGTCGATTCGGCGGCCGACGCCAAGGAGGGCGTCGAGAGCGGTGAGTACTATGCGGCCATCGTAATCCCCAAGAACTTCTCGGATAACCTGGTCTCGATGCTCGACGGCAACTACCATCAGCCCAAGCTTACGTACTACGTCAATGAGAAAAAGAGCGCTATTGCACCCAAGGTTACCGACACCGGTGCAAACACCATCGAGCAGCAGATTAACTCGGAGTTCGTCTCCACGGTGGGTGAGACCGTTGCCAGTATTGCCAAGGATGCCGGAGTCGATTTAAAGGACAAGGCAACCCAGGCTCAGGATTCGTTGGCCGGTTCGGTATCAGAGGCTTCTGATACGTTGGGCGAAGTGCGCGATTCGATTGGCGACATGAATGCCGCCATCGATAAGACGAGTGGTTCCATTGCCTCGGCAGATGCAGCACTTGCCGGTCTGCAGGGTCAGGCGCCGTCGCTGACGCAGGCGATCTCCCAGGGCAACGACCTGCTGGGCGAGGCTCGCGCCACGGCGGGTAACTCTGTCGCCTCGCTCTCCAAGGCGCTCTCGGAAGGCAGCCTTGCGCTCACCAAGACGTCAGCCTCCGCGAACGCTGCGATTGGCAAGCTGACGGGCACGATCACATCTACGACCACCCGCATCGACAACTCGCTCGAGTCTCTCCAGGCGACGATCGACCACAATAAGGCCGTTATCGGGCACTTGGAAATTCTCGTCAATGACACGTCGACAGGTTCCAAGGAAATTGACGCGCGCATTGTATCGACCATCGATTTGCTCCGCAAGCAGAATGAAAAGCTTCAGAGCATCAAGGACGGTCTGTCTGCACAGTCGAGCGCCATGGCGAATGACGCCGCGGCTGTCTCGGGTGCCAGCGACGCTATCAATAACGCAATCCAGACCGGTGCGACCAACCTTGGCCAGGCCCAGACGGACCTGGGTCAAAACGCGCTGCCGAAGGCCTCGAGCGCGCTTGATTCATTTGCCGCCGTCTCGGGTGATCTGACGGGAATCGTGTCTGGCCTCACGCCTACTATTGCAAGTGCGCGCGGTACACTTTCGCAACTCAACGCTACGCTCGGTCAGGTCAAGACCACGCTGTCCCAGACCGACGCCTCGCTTGCCAAGGTCCAGGACAAGCTCGCCACCGCCGCCAACGACATCGAGGCGCTGCAGACCTCCGAGTCCATGGGCGAGCTGGCCGACCTGATGGGCGTCGACGTCGATGACGTTGCTGACTTCATGGCATCTCCGGTCGAGCTGACCTCCAAGTCGATCTATCCGGTTAAGAGCTTCGGCTCGGGCATTGCTCCTTTCTACACCAATCTGGCGCTTTGGGTGGGCGGCTACGTGCTCATCGCCATTTACAAGCTCGAGGTCGATCGCGAAGGCGTTGGCAGCTTTACCGCGCGTCAGGGCTACTTTGGCCGCTGGTTGCTCCTGGTGATCCTGGGCGCGTTGCAGGCCATTATCGTTACGGTGGGAGATCTGGTCATTGGCGTACAGTGCGTCAGTCCGCTCCTATTTGTGCTGGGCGGCATCGCCATCTCATTTACGTACGTCAACATCATTTACGCGTTGTCCACTACGTTTAAGCATATCGGCAAGGCAATCGGCGTCATTCTTGTCATCGTGCAGATCCCGGGTTCGTCGGGCATGTACCCCATCGAGATGATGCCCGGCTTCTTCCAGTGGCTGCACCCGCTGCTGCCCTTTACCTATGGCATCAATCTGCTGCGTGAGACGGTCGGCGGCATGTATTCGTTCAACTACCTGTTTAACCTGTGCATTCTGGGCGTGTTCTTGATCGTGGCGCTCTTTATCGGCCTGCAGCTGCGTCCGCTGCTGCTCAACCTCAACCTGCTCTTTGATAAACAGCTTTCCACGACCGGTATGATGATTTGCGAGTCTAACGACCTGCCGCGCGAGCGCTACTCCTTGCGAACGGCCATGCGCGTCGTGCTCGATTCCGATTCGTACCGTCGCGAACTGCTCGATCATGCGGTCGCCTTTGAACATCGCTACCCGTACTACATCAAGGGCGGTTTTGCCGCCGTGGTGGGCGTTCAGGTCCTGCTCTTTGTCCTGTCGACGGTTCTCGATATCGACAATAACGGCAAGATTATCCTGCTGGTCATTTGGATCATCTCGGTTATTGCCATCTGCGGCTGGCTTATCAATATCGAATACATCCGCGCGAGCCTCAATACCCAGATGCGCATCTCGGCGCTTTCGGATGAGGACCTGCGCCGCGAGATACGCGAGCACACGGCCGCCATTCCTGCCGCCCGCCGCATGTTTGGCCTCAACGCCAGCGAGCGTGGTGCCAAGGGCGGCGATCAGTCCACGGGCCGCTTGCCGCATATAGGCTCGCACCATAAATCTCAGGGCAGCGACAGCACAGCCACAAATGATGGAGATACCACCCCGCTTGGCAAGCACTCCAAAGGAGGTGAGGCATAAATGAAAAACATCCTGCACCTGTTTAAGCGCGATGTCCAAAACGTGTCTCGCTCCGTGATCGGCATGGTCGTCGTGATGGGCCTGATCATCGTGCCGTGTCTGTACGCGTGGTTTAACATCGCCGGCAGCTGGGATCCGTACGGCAACACCGGCAATCTTAAGATCGCCGTGGTCAACACCGATGAGGGTTACGAGAGCGATCTGATCCCCGTCGAGGTTAACGTGGGCGAAAACGTGACCGCCACCCTACGCGGCAACGAGAGCTTCGATTGGGTTGTGCTTAACGATCGCGAAAAGGCTATCGAGGGCGTTAAGTCGGGCGCGTACTATGCTGCCGTCGTTATCCCCAAAACGTTTAGCGCCGACATGATGACGCTTTTCTCGACCGACGTGAAACACGCCGATATCGAGTTTTACGAGAACCAGAAGGCCAACGCCATCGCGCAGATCGTGACCGAGAAGGGTTCGAGCGCCGTCCAGAGTCAGGTCAACGAGACCTTTACCAAGACCATCACGACCATCGGCCTTAAGACCGTGTCCAGCCTGCTCGACTATATGAGTACCGACCAGGTGAGCAGCTTTATCGCCAATCTGTCCTCGACGCTGGGCGATTCGGTCGAGGACCTGCAGGACGTTCAGGCGAGTGCGACGTCGCTCGCGGGCATTTTGAGCTCCACGTCCGATTCACTGACATCGGCGGGCGGCATGCTCAAGCAGACGGGCACCGTTGATGAGTCGACGAAGCAGCTGATGGAGCACGCCAAGAGTGGCATCAATGATTCCAAGGAAGCGCTCAAGGCCGCCAACGATGCCGTTGACGCGGCGATTGACGGAAGCGCGGGCTCGTTCGACAACGTGTCCGCCGAGCTTGCGAAGGCATTCGATGCCGCGAATCAGCATGTTGACCTTACGGTGTCTCAGCTCAACGAAGCCGCAGCGGCGCTCAATACGCGTGCTGACGATATCGATGCGATGACCGATCAGCTCCGTAACCTTGCCGACCAGGTAAGTGATGACAAGCTCAAAGACGGTCTCGAGTCCGCTGCGACGTCGCTGGGCAGAATTGCCGTGGAGTACCGCAACAATGCGAAGGACCTGACGGCGACCGCAAAGTCCCTTTCGGACGGCATGGCGGAGGTCAACAACTCGCGTGCCGAGGTCGACCAGGCCATCGCCGATGCCAAGGCGGGTATCTCGGGAGCCAAGTCCGACTACGATTCCACGTTCTCGGTTAAGGCCAAGGAGCTCAAGAAGACCATTTCGGGCGTTCTGGATTCCCTGAACGGTATCTCGGGTGACTTGGATAGCGCCGTGAGCGGTCTGACCGACGCCTCTGGCTCGCTCGCAAAGGGCCTCTCCAAGGCTGCGACGCTGGTCAACAAGGCTTCCGATCAGCTGGGTGAGGCATCGGACAAGATCAGCGCCTTTAAGGACGAGCTCGATGGCGCCCTGATGTCGGACGACCTTGCCACGATCAAGACGATGATCGGCAACGATCCCGAGGGTTTGGCCGTGTCGCTTTCCGGCCCCGTCGCGCTCGACCGCAAGCCGGTCTATCCGATCCGCAATTACGGTTCGGCCATGGCGCCGTTCTATACGATCCTGTCGCTGTGGGTCGGCTCGATCGTGCTGGCGGCCATGATGAAGGTATCGGTTGACGATGAGCTCATCAACGAGCTGATCCCCGTGCGCCTGCACGAGATCTACCTGGGCCGCTACCTGTTCTTTGGAGGTCTGGCCCTGCTGCAGGCGACACTCGTGTGCGCGGGCGACATCCTGTTCTTTGGCATCCAATGCGACAACCCGCTGCAGTTTGTACTTGCCGGCTGGGTCGCGAGTCTCGTGTTCTCCAATATTGTCTACACGCTCACCGTGTCGTTTGGCGATATCGGTAAGGCGCTCGCTGTCGTGCTGTTGGTTATGCAGGTCGGCGGTTCGGGCGGTACGTTCCCCATCGAGATGACCGGCCCTGTGTTCCAGGCGATCTACCCGTTCCTGCCGTTTACTCACGGCATCAACGCCATGCATGCCGCCATGGCCGGTGCCTACCATATGGAGTACTGGATTGAGCTAGGCATTCTGGCGAGCTATCTGATTCCGTCGCTGGCCCTGGGCGTCGTCTTCCGCCGCCCGGTCATCAAAGCCAACGACTGGATTATCGAAAAGCTTGAAAGCACGAAGCTTATTTAGTGCAACAGCGTGACATTGACAAAACATCGAGGTTCACTTTGCTGACGCTTTAGTGGGCTGGATTGCGGTGCAACGCTGGTTGTTGCTACAGTAGCGGGGCGTGCCGGGGGTCCGGCGCGTCCCGTTTTTATTTGACCATGAGGCGGCACGCAGCCATACGCGTGCGGACACCACGCCCAGTTTGAGTGTGAGGATGTTCCATGGCCCAATACGCTGCCAACGAAATTGAAAACATGCCCGATAGCCCTGTTGCTCGCGAGGACCTGGGTGCGGGCGGCACCTCCCGTGGTGCCGGTGCTCGTTCGCCGTTGTTCTGGAAGGTTCTGCTCCTTTCGGTGGCGGTCATCTGGGGCTACTCCTTTACCACTATGAAGGACGCACTCGGCACCATTCCGGTGTTCGAGCTGGTCTACGTTCGCTTTCTCCCGGCTTCGCTGGTTATGTTCGCCATCTTCCGCAAACGCATCATCGCACACTTTAATGTTCGCAACCTTATCGTCGGGCTTGGTATGGGCGCACTTATGTGGGGCGCGTACGGTTTGCAGACGATTGGCCTGGCACAGACCACGGCGGGCAAGAGCGCGTTTTTGACGGGTACCTATTGCATCCTCGTGCCGTTTGCGAGCTATGTCCTGAGCGGAGAAAGGCTTACCCGTTACAACTTGGGCGCTGCATTGCTGTGCCTGGCGGGCATTGGCCTGGTGGCACTCGATAGCGTCGAGTTCAATGCTGGAGATGCCATCACGCTGGGCGGCGCGGTCTTCTTTGCTATCCAGATGGCGGTGACCGCCAAGTATGGCCGCAAGATGGATATCAACGTCATCACGTTTTGGATGTTTGTGGGCAATGGCGTTTTGAGCTTAATCACGTCGCTACTATTCGAGACTCAGGCGCCTCTGTCCGTGTGGACGCCGAGTTTTATCGGCGTGATGGTCTTCCTCTCGGTGGGCTGCACGTGCGTGGCACTGCTCGTCCAAAACGTCGGTCTGGCGCACGTCCCGGCCTCGACGGGCTCGCTGCTTCTTTCGATGGAGTCGCCCTCGGGTGTGCTGTTCTCGGTGTTGTTGATGGGGGAGGCGCTCACCTCGCGCCTGCTTTCCGGCTTTGCGCTCATCTTTTTGTCGATTATCTTGAGCGAGACGCATTTCGATTTCTTGCGCCGAAAATCACACCCGCATTTGTAAACAACTTGTTGCGCCGCCCTCCCGGGGCGGCATTTTTTATGTCATGCCCTTACAGTTGTACCTTGCACTTTACGCTGTCAAAGTGCGTGCTGCAAAAACGTTACTGGAGGGCATCTATGGCATCAGCTCTGTCCGATCTTCAACCGCAACCAGCGCCTCAGGCTACCGCAGCGGCGCAGACCGCTATCGGCGATGGTCTGGTCAAAGAAGCCCAGGCATTTGCCGGTGAGCTTGCCGCATGGCGCCACGATCTCCATCAGACGCCCGAGCTCGGTAACAATCTTCCGCAGACGTCTGCCTATATCCAGGCACGTCTGGACGAGATGGACATTCCCCATACCACGCTTGTCGACGGCTCCTGTGTTGTTGGCCTGATCGGTGCCGGTGCGGCCGCGGCTGCTCAGGGCAATGGTACGTGCGCGGACGAGCAAACCGGTACGGTTATCATGCTTCGCGGCGACATGGATGCCCTGCCCGTTGTCGAGGAATCGGGCGAGCCTTTCGCTTCCACCAACGGGTGCATGCACGCTTGTGGCCACGATATGCATGCGACGGCGCTGCTCGGCGCGGCCCGTTTGCTCAAGGCCCGCGAGGCCGAGCTTGTCGACGCCAATGCCACCGTCAAACTGCTGTTCCAGCCGGGTGAGGAGACCTTTGAGGGAGCCCGCGCTGCCATCGCCGATGGCTTGCTGCAGAACCCGCGCCCCCAGGCTGCCTTTGCCATGCACGTCAACAGCCAATCGCCGCTCGGCCTGGTGCTCTATGGGAGCCCGGCGCTTTCGGGCGTGTACGGTTTCCGCATCACGCTGCAGGGCAAGGGCGGCCATGGCTCGAGCCCCGAGATCTGCATCGACCCCATCACGGCCGGCGTCCATGTGCACCTGGCGCTCCAGGAGCTTATCTCCCGCGAGGTGCCAGCGGCCAAGGAAGTCGCACTTACCGTTGGTAAGTTCGCTGGCGGCTTGGCGGCCAACGTCATCCCCGACACCTGTGTGCTCGAGGGAACGCTGCGCGGCTTCGATGTCGAGCTCATGACTCATCTCAAGGAGCGTATCGCGGAGGTCGTCAACGGCGTTGCCGCAACATATCGTACGCCGGCAGCCATCGAGACGCTTTCGGACGTTCCGCCGCTCGTGCTCGACAGCGATATGACCCAGGCGTCGCTTGGCTACGTGGGCGCGGTGCTGCCCAAGGCTGCCTTCCTGCCGCTGTTCCACGCCATGGCGAGCGAGGACTTCGCGTTGATCTCGAGCGAGATCCCGAGTGCGTACTTTACCGTGGGCGCTGCCGTGACTGATACGGACGAGCACTTTGCTCAGCATCATCCCAAGGCACGCTTTAGCGATACCGAGCTTCCCCTTGGCGCCGCGGCTTATGCCGCCGTCGCTCTCGGATACATTGCGGACCACAAGGAGTAATCCATGTCCCAGCAACGTAAGTTCTTCCCCGGCTGGCTCGTGGTGGCCTCCAGCTTTGTGATCATGGCCACGTGCTACACGATTTTCGTTAACTGCATGACTATTCCTTCCGCACCAAGCCTTCCGAGATCGGCCTGAAGCCGCTCGGCGAGAACCCGGGCGATCCGTCCGTCTCGACGGCTGGCGACAAGGACGAGCACACGGCGCCCGAGGTTAGCGTCGGCTGGTCTCGTATCAAGAAGAGCCCGGCATTTTGGCTGCTTGTCGTCGCCTTCCTCTTTATGGGCTTGGTCAATGGCGCCATCCTGCCCAACCAGGTTACCAACATGACGAGTGTTACCGTCAACGGTGCCAAGATTGTCACGGGCGGCCACGATCCCATGTGGGCGGGTACCGTACTTTCGGCCTACATGGTCACCGTCGTTATTGCCAAGATTTCGCTCGGTGCGATCTATGACCGCTTTGGCCTGCGCTTTGGCAATATCCTTGGCTCCGTTGCGTGCATTATCGCCTGCGTGGCGCTGTGTTTCCCGACGACGGACCTCGGTCCTATTGTCGCCGCTGTGAGCTTTGGTGTTGGAACGTGCATGGGCACCATCACGCCTACCATCGCCGCGTCCAAGCAGTTTGGCATGGCCGACCTGGGTAAGGTCACGGGCACCATTACCTCGCTCGAGATGGTCGGCGGCACCGTGGGCGCCATTGTCTCGGGCGTGCTGTTCGATGCCACGGGCTCCTTTGCGAGCACCTGGATTGTGTGCCTGGCGTGCTCCGTGGTCATGCTCGTGTTCCTGCTGGCATCCGAGCCCATCGCCGCCAAGCTGCGCGCAAGCGTGGCGGGGGAGTAGCGGGTCGCCGCCTATTCCTGTTTGCCTGTTCTGCCCGTGGCTGCCCTGGAAGCCGAATGGATGCCCGTACTGTCATTCGGTTTCCAGGGCAGCCACGGGTCTACGAAATGAGCTCTTTTCCTCCGTCCCCAAGGGATCACGTAATCCGAAGGGGACGGAGGAAAAGGGATCACAAACCGCGGCGGCGTGTCTGGCCGAACGAGTCCCCATACCCTCGTTCGGTCAGACACGCCGCCGCGTTGCTGCTTTGTGCCGTATAATGTCCACTACCTATGACGCGATACAAAAGAAAGGTGTTTGCCCATGCAGGCACAGAAGGCGGAGGGAACCCGCGACCTTATCGGCGCCGAGATGCGCGCTTGGCAAAAGATGCAGCAGATCGCTGCCGGCGTGTTCGAGCCGTTTGGTTTTAAACCCATCGAGACGCCCGCGATCGAGCAGGTGGACGTCTTTGTCCACGGCATCGGCCAGTCGACCGACGTCGTGCGCAAGGAGATGTTCCGCGTGTTTAGCGGCGCCAACCTGGAGCGCGTCTTTACCGAGGGCACCGATACCAAGCTCAAGCCCAAGCAGCGCCTGGCCCTTCGTCCCGAGGGCACAGCCGGTGTGGTGCGCGCCGTCGTGGAGAACAACCTGGTGCCCCAGGGCTCCACGCCGTTTAAGGCCTACTACGCCGAGGCCATGTTCCGCGGCGAGCGTCCCCAGAAGGGCCGCCTGCGCCAGTTCCATCAGGTGGGCATCGAGTGGCTCGGCGCTCCCGATCCGGCGGCAGACGCCGAGTGCATCATCATGCTCATGGAGTTCTACAAGCGCCTGGGCTTCGACCTTTCCAAGCTTCGCCTGCTTATTAACTCGATGGGCGATGCGCAGTGCCGTCCGGCTTACCGCGAGCAGGTCAAGCAGTTTATCCTCGATCACGCCGACGAGATGTGCGATGAGTGCCGCGAGCGCGCCGAGCTCAACCCGCTGCGCGCCTTCGACTGCAAGAACGACCACTGCCGCGAGATCATGGCCGACGCCCCGCTGATGGGCGACAACCTGTGCGACGAGTGCCGTGAGCACTACGAGCAGGTCAAGCGCTATTTGGATGCGGCGGGTATCGAGTATGTCGAGGATCCCACCTTGGTGCGCGGCCTGGACTACTACACCCGTACTGTCTTTGAGGTCGAGGCTCCCGGCGCCGGTGTCGGCTCCATCGGTGGCGGCGGTCGTTATGACGGCCTGGTCGAGCTCGAGGGTGGCAAGCCCACGGCAGGCGTCGGCTTCGCTGTCGGTTTTGAACGCGCCCTGCTGGCCTTGCAGGCCTTTGGCAGCGACCTGGGTGCCGAGGAGGTCCCGTGCGTCTACGTCGCCAATGCCGGCAAGGAGCTGCGCCAGAACGTCTTTGCCATTACGCAGGAGCTTCGCGCCGCAGGTATCGTGACCGAGGCCGACTATCAGGGCCGTTCCCTTAAGGCCCAGTTTAAGCAGGCCGACAAGGTGGGCGCTAAGCTCATCCTAGTCCTGGGTGGCGACGAGCTTGCCGCCGGCAAGGTCAAGGTGCGCGACATGCAGAGCCACGACGAGGTACTGGTCGATCTGGACAACGTCGTCGAGGCGGTTCGCGAGCGCCTGTAGCGCATCTTTTTGAGCTTCGGGCCTGCTAACGTGCCCTGCTCATGGAGAGCGATTGTTACGGGGGTGTTTCGCTTTTATGCGGAATGCCCCCGTTTACGTATGCCGCCCACCGAGAAATGCGACCATTTAGGGCAAAAACCTTTGCAATGCAGAAAATACTTTTGTGTGGTAAAGCGCAATCAGTGTCGAAAGTATTTCTCAAGCGCCTATAATGAATACCGCATGTTACGTGCATAGAAGGAGGAATGGGAGGAAACGTGGCTGAGAACCTAAGCAACCAGTCTGTACCCGAAGCCGCGGCGCGCGTCGCTGCCGTGGTCAACCGCCTCGTTAACCGAATCGGCTCGAATGCCGAGTCCAGGGAGCGTCTCGCCGAGATCGAGATCCCCGAGGAGCTGCGCGACAATCTGGCGCTGTTCTTGCGCCTGGAGCGCCGTGTGCTTAGCGAGTATGATCCCGAGATCGCGGACCTGTTCGACAAGATTTTGACAGCCGAGATTGTGGTCAATGCCGGCAACCCCGGTACCTGCGCTGCCGACGAAGCCGTCGACGAGCAGGGCGTGCCCACCGCCGACGAGCCCACTGCCGTGGCATTTCGTGAGGTCGTCGATTTGATCGACAGCCTGCCGCTCGATAAGCAGCAGGTCATCGTTCGCGCCTTTACGAGCTTTTTCCATCTGGCAAACCTGTCGGAGGAGAACTACCGTGTGGCGCAGCTGCGCGAGCGCGAGGCCGGTGCGTCGACCGATACCGAGGTCGATCCCGCTAACGAACTCACCGTCGCCTATCACCAGTTGGTAAACGAGATGGGTGTCGAGGGTGCCAACGAGCTGCTCGGCAAGCTTGAGTTCCACCCTGTCTTTACCGCACATCCCACCGAGGCTCGTCGTAAGGCCGTCGAGGGCAAGATTCGCCGTATCTCCAACCTGCTGGAGGAGCGTCCGCGTCTGGGCGGCTCTGACCTGGTGGAGAACGAGCGCCACATGCTGCAGGAGATTGACGCCCTGGTTCGCACGAGCCCCATCGCGCTCAAGAAGCCCACGCCGGTCGAGGAAGCCGATACCATCATCGACATCTTCGATAACACGCTGTTCGACGTTATCCCCGTTATCTATCGTCGTTTTGACGATTGGGTGCTGGGCGACAAGGCCGGTACTGTGCCGCCGCTGTGCCCGGCGTTCTTCCATCCCGGCAGCTGGATCGGTTCCGACCGCGACGGTAACCCCAACGTCACCGCCAAGGTGAGCCGTGAGGTCGCCGCCAAGTACTTTACGCACATGGTGCTCAAGCTCGAGGACAAGTGCCGCCACATCGGCCGCAACCTTACGCTCGAGGCTACCTACAGCAAGCCGTCGGCCGAGCTCATTAACCTGTGGAACCATCAGGTCGAGATGAGCCCTCGTTACACGGCCCGCGCCGAGCTGATCTCCGAGCACGAGCCGCATCGCGCCGTCATGCTCGTCATGGCCGACCGCCTGAACGCCACCGTCCGTCGTATCACCGACACCATGTACCACAGCGCCGACGAGTTCCTGGATGACCTGCGCGTCGTCCAGCGTTCGCTGGCCGCCTGCGGTGCCGTCCGTGCTGCCTACGGCCCGGTCCAGACCATCATCTGGCAGGTCGAGTCCTTCGGCTTCCACATGGTCGAGATGGAGTTCCGTCAGCACTCCGTGGTGCACGCCCGCGCCCTCAAGGATATCCACGAGAACGGTATCCATGGCGACCTGCAGCCCATGACGCGCGAGGTCATCGATACCTTCCGCGCTATCGGCTCCATCCAAAAGCGCTACGGCAAGAAGATGGCGCACCGCTACATCATCTCGTTCACCAAGAGCGCCCAGCATGTGGCCGACGTCTTTGAGCTTGCCCACCTGTCCTTTGCACACGAGGAGGATGTCCCCGAGCTCGACGTGATCCCGCTGTTCGAGCAGCTCGAGGACCTCGAGGGCTGCGTCGACGTGCTCGACCAGATGCTTACGCTGCCCGTGGTGCAAAAGCGCCTTGCCCAGACCAACCGCCGCATGGAGGTCATGCTGGGCTACTCCGACTCTTCCAAGGATGCCGGTCCTACCACGGCTATGCTCGCGCTGCACTCTGCGCAGGAGCGCATTGCCAAGTGGGCCGAGAAGAACGATATCGACCTGGTGCTCATGCACGGTCGCGGCGGTGCCGTGGGCCGTGGCGGCGGCCCGGCCAACAAGGCCGTGCTGGCGCAGCCCAAGGGTTCGGTCAACTGCTTCTTTAAGCTCACCGAGCAGGGTGAGGTCATCTTTGCCCGTTACGGCAACCGCACGCTGGCCCAGCGCCATGTTGAGTCCGTTGCCGCCGCAACGCTTTTGCAGTCGGCCCCGAGTGTCGAGAAGACCAACACCGAGACCACGCAGAAGTTCTGGGATATGGCCGACAAGCTCAACGCCGCAAGCCACGAGCGCTATCTGGACCTGCTGAACACCGAGGACTTTACACCGTGGTTCTCGACCGTGACGCCGCTGACCGAGGTCGGTCTGCTGCCGATCGGCTCGCGCCCGGCCAAGCGCGGTCTGGGTGCCAAGTCGCTCGACGACCTGCGTACCATTCCGTGGATCTTCAGCTGGAGCCAGGCTCGCATTAACCTGGCCGCTTGGTACGGTCTGGGTACCGCCTGTGAGCAGCTGGGCGATCTGGACCAGCTCAAGGCTGCCTACCAGGAGTGGCCGTTCTTCCGCACGTTCATCGACAACATCGAGATGTCGATCGCTAAGACCGACCAGCGCATCGCCAAGATGTATCTGCACCTGGGCGATCGCCAGGATCTGTCCGAGAAGGTCTTCACCGAGATGCAGCTCACGCGTAAGTGGGTCCTTGCCATCGTCGGTGACGAGTGGCCGCTGCAGCGTCGTCGCGTGCTCGGCTGCGCCGTCCGCGTGCGTAACCCCTACGTCGACGCCCTGTCCATCGCCCAGGTCCGCGCCCTTCGCGAGGTGCGCATGAACCAGGACGAGATGGCCGAGGAGAAGAAGGCCGAGTACATGAGCCTGATTCTTTCGACTGTGACCGGCGTCTCGGCAGGATTGCAGAACACGGGGTAATCGATAGCCCTGTAGTCGTCCGGGCCCGCCATCAGCTTACTTTTAGGCACGTCCTCGGACATGCCTAAAAGTAAGCTGATGGCGGGCCCTGCGATGTCCGGTCTTCGGCGGATTACTGGCTGGGGAAAAGATGGCGCGCTTCGCGCACTTTGATGGGGCTTCGTGCTGCGGAATGCATTCAGAGGGAAACCCATCGGGTCCCTTCGTCCTCGGTCTTCGGCGGATTACGGGCTGAAGGGAAGAAAGGCGCGCTTCTCGACTTACGACTGTAGCGGCCGCGGTCTCGTTTGGGATCGCGGTTGTTTTGTTGTGGGTCAAATATGAACGTTGTGTTAATGA
>DXZZ01000040.1:0-14358 GCA_019419425.1 Collinsella sp.
TCGTCATCGATGACGACCTTGCCGTCGATCTCGTGGTTGCAGAGGGTCTCGACGACCTCGGCCATGGAGACGATGCTCGCGACGGGGAAACCGTACTTGGCCTCGATCTCCTTCTGAGCGGTGGTCACGCCGCCCTTGCCGACCTCCATGCGGTTGAGGGACACGATCAGGCCCTTGATCTCGACATCGGCAGCAGCCTTGACCTTGGGATAGGTCTCGTCGATGGACTTGCCGCTGGTGGTGACGTCCTCGACCATGACCACGCGGTCGCCATCCTGGGGCTCATAGCCCAGCAGGTTGCCCTTGTCGGCGCCGTGGTCCTTGGCCTCCTTGCGGTCGCAGCAGTACTTGACCTCCTTGCCGTACAGCTCGTGGTAGGCAATCGCGGTCACGACGGCCAGGGGAATACCCTTGTAGGCCGGTCCAAACAGCACATCAAAGTCATCGCCAAAGTTATCGTGAATGGCCTGGGCGTAATACTCGCCTAGCTTCTTGAGCTGATAGCCCGTCACGTAAGCGCCGGCGTTCATAAAAAACGGGGACTGACGGCCGCTCTTGAGCGTAAAGCTGCCGAACTTAAGAACATCGGACTCGACCATAAACTTGATGAACTCTTGCTTGTAAGCCTCCATGCGGGCTCCTCTCGTAATCGCGTACGTGCCCTCCAGTTTAGCGCAGGCGAAGCGTCGACGCGGGCGCGCTTTGAGACCACGTCATTCTGTAAAGGCTTTGTCAGGGGGAATGGTTTTCCGAACAATGGGGTTGACATGGCAAATCTTCTCATCAAGAATACGGGCGGATTAAAAAGGGGTACGAGATACCCAAAGCGCGCTGCGCCCGGCCTTAGGGAGGTGTGCCATGGAAGGCAGTCCTAGTCGAAAAACCTGCATGTCGCCCTCGGCACGCCGCGAGGACTCCGCATACACATAAACGCCACCGGCAGATCGCCAAAACCACCACAAAGGCGCGAGGCACCCTTTGTGGGCTCAAGAGCTTGACGTGAGCGACATCTAGGTTTTTTGAAGCAAATACGACACGTACGCTAACTCCCTTCAACAAGGAGGACCCTATGCTGATGCTCAAAACCGCCACGGTTCTCGAAGCCATCTCCAAGCGCCGCCGCACGGCGCGCCCTGCCGCTCACACCGGCCTGTCCAAGAACACCATATTCGCCGCCACCCATAGCGCCGAGGACGCTCTCGTATTGCTTGACGCCACGGCAAACGGCCTCACCGCCGAGCAGGCAACCGAGCGCCTAGACGCCTCCGGCCCCAACACCATCGAGGCACTGACCAAGACACTCGCCCGCCGCATCGCCGACGCGTTCGTCGATCCCTTCGCCGGCATCCTCGCCGCGCTCGCACTGGTCTCGCTCTACATCGACGTGCTCGCCGTGCCCGAGCCGCAGCGCGACCCCTCCACGGTCATCGTCATCGGCATCATGCTGCTGGTATCGGGCGGCATGAAGTTTATCCAGGAAGCCCGCAGCGGCAATGCTGCCGAGGCCCTCAAGGACCTGGTCTCCAACACTTGCACCGCCCTGCGCGACGGCAAGCGCCTCGAGATCTCCTTCGACGAGCTCGTCCCCGGCGATGTGATCCGCCTCTCTGCCGGCGATATGGTGCCGGCAGATGCCCGCATCACCACCGCGCGCGACCTGTTTGTGATCGAGTCCGCACTCACCGGCGAGAGCGAGGCCGTCGAAAAGACCGCTGCCATCACCGTCGCCGAGGGTGCCGACAGCTCCGCACTGCCACTCTCCGCCTGCAAGAACATCGTCTTTACCGGCACCTCCGTGCAAAACGGCACCGCTATGGCACTTGTCGTAGCCACCGGCTCGGACACTTACCTGGGCGGCATCGCCAAGATGCTCAACGGGCGCGGCGAGAAAAGCGCGTTTGGCCGCGGCGTCTCGAGCGTCTCCATGTTGCTCGTACGTCTCATGCTCGTTATGGCTCCGGCCGTCTTTGCCATCAACGCCGCCACCAAGGGCAACGTCATCGACGCACTGCTGTTCGCCACGAGCGTGGCCGTGGGCATCACGCCGCAGATGCTTCCCGTCATCGTGACCACGAGCCTGTCGCAGGGCGCCAAGGACCTCGCCCGTCGTCAGGTTATCGTCAAGGAGCTGCCGGCAATCCAAAACCTCGGCGCGATGGACGTCCTGTGCTGCGACAAGACCGGCACCCTCACCGAAGACCGCATCGTGCTCGAGCGCTACCTCAACACCGACGGCAACGAGGACGCACGCGTGCTGCGCCATGCGTTTTTGAACAGCTTCTTCCAGACCGGCCTCAAAAACCTTATCGACCTGGCCGTTATCGACCGTGCCGACGTGACGTCCTCGACCGTCGTGCCCGATTCCACGCTGGGCCAGAGCCTGCGCGACCGCTACACCAAGGTCGACGAGGTTCCCTTCGCTTTCTCGCGCCGTCGCCTGAGCGTAGTTGTCGCCGATGCCCAAGGCAAAACCCAGATGGTCACCAAGGGAGCTGCCGAGGAAATGCTCGAGATCTGCTCCTTTGTCGAGGTCGATGGGGCCGCCCAGCCGCTCACCGAAGATAAGCTCGCCCAGATTCGCCAGCAGGTCGCTGGGATCAATGCCGAGGGCCTGCGCGTGATTGCCGTGGCGCAGAAAACCAATCCACGCTGCGTGGGCGAGTTTGGCATTGCCGACGAATGCGACATGGTGTTGATGGGCTTTTTGGCCTTCCTCGATCCGCCCAAAGCAAGTGCCGCGGGCGCCGTCGCCACCCTCGAGGCCAAGGGCGTGGCGGTCAAGGTCCTGACCGGCGACAACGATCGCGTCGCCGCCACCGTCTGCGAGCAGATCGGTATCGACGCGAGCAATGTCTTGCTGGGCTCCGAGATCGATGCGCTCGATGACGCCGAGCTTGCCGAGCGCGCCGAGAAAACCCATCTGTTCGCCAAGCTCTCGCCGCTGCAGAAGGCGCGCCTAGTGCGCGTCATGCGCGAGCTGCCCGGCCACACCGTGGGCTTTATGGGCGATGGCATCAACGACGCCGCCGCCATGCGCGCGAGCGACTGCGGCATCTCGGTCGATTCGGCCGTCGACATCGCCAAGGAATCCGCCGATATCATCTTGCTCCAGAAGGACCTGGGCGTGCTCGAGCGCGGCATCATCGAAGGCCGCCGCACCTACGGCAACCTGCTCAAGTACCTCAAGACCACGGTGAGCTCCAACTTTGGCAACGTGCTGTCCGTGACCGTCGCGAGCCTGTTCTTGCCGTTTTTGCCCATGAGCGCCCTGCAGCTGGTGCTGCTGTCGCTCGTCTACGAGATCGTGTGTATCGCGCTGCCGTGGGACACCGTCGATGACGCCTGGACTGCCCGTCCGCGTGCCTGGGACGCTGCGTCCATCAAGGGCTTTATGCTCGAGCTGGGCCCCGTGAGCTCGTTGTTTGATATCGTGACCTTCGCCGCGCTCTTCTTTGTGGTGTGCCCCGCCACCGTGGGCGCGAGCTGGGCCGAGCTTGCCGCCGAGGGCGACGCCGCGGGCATGGCGACCTTCGCCGCAATCTTCCAGAGCGGCTGGTTTGTCGAGTCCATGTGGTCGCAGACGCTCGTGATCCACATGTTGCGCTCCCCGCGCCTGCCGAGCCTGCGCGACCACGCCGCGCCGGCCCTGTGCGTTCTCACCGTACTGGGCCTGGCGCTCGTCACCTGGCTACCGGCAAGCCCCATCGCCGATGCACTCGGCCTCATGACGCTACCAGCGAGCTTTTTCGCGCTGCTCATCGGCATCGTTTCCGCCTATATCGCGCTCACCCAGCTGGCAAAGCGCCGCTACATTGCCCGCCACGGCGAGCTGCTGTAGCAAGCAGACGGAAAACACTCTGCCAGTTGCCGTTGCCTCCGCCGCCACCGATGCCGCTGCCTCTGCCGCCACCGATGCCGCTGCCTCTGCCGCTGTCGCAGTCTATCCCCTCAGCAGTTGCGGTGAAATAGTTCCCGCTTAAAGCCCCGTGACTTTAATTTAGGGACTATTCCACCGCAACTTATTGGGGGATTAGCTAGTCCTTGGGTGTCCAGGACCAGAAGAAGTTGATAAGGGCCACACGCGAGGCGGTGTCGGTCTTTTTGTTGATCAAGGAAATGTGGCGGTAGAGCGTGGAGCGCGAGAGGAAAAGCGTTGTGGCGATGTCCTGGACGCTCTGGTCCGAAACGACCAAGACCTCAAGAATATCGCGCTCGCGCCTTGTAAGCCCAAAGGTGACGACGAAGGCATCGAGGCGTTCATCGGACGTGGGCTCCGCGGCCTCCACCACTCATTTAAGCACCACTCATTTAAGTACGTCCCCAATGAGTGCCCAATGACTACCCGCGGCAAGGAGTGTCCCTATGTGCCGGATGAAAAATGAGCCATGTGTCCCAGTTGCGGAGACTCCTTGAGCCGTCTGGGTATCGCGAAGGATCGCGCACTCCCCCATCATCAAAAGTGACACACGCTACCAGTTGATGGGAGGCAGCCATGGGCTTCTTTGACAAGATGTTCGAGAAGAAAGAGCGCGCGATTTGCGGTACCGAGCTGGGACTTCTAGGTAAGACAAAAATCAATGAAGGCTACCTGTGCAAAGAGTGCGCCGGCAAGCTCTCCCCCTACTTTCACGGCTATCGCTCCAGCACCGCGGACGATATCCGCGAGCAGCTCGCCTACCGCGAGGCCAATGCCGAGCGCCTGGCGTCGTTCAACCCCACGCGCACGCTTTCTGCCGGGCGCACCAATATTATGCTCGATGAGGACGCGGGCCTGCTGATCATCACCTCGCAGAGCCGCTGGTGCGACGCCAATCCCGACATCATCGAGTTCTCGCAGGTACTCGGCTGCGATATGGATATCGACGAGCATCGCACCGAAATCTATCGCGAGACCAAGGACGGCGAGCGCGAGAGCTACAACCCGCCGCGCTACGACCTGGATTACGACTTTAATCTGACCATCCACGTCAACACACCGTACTTCACCGAGATCAACCTGCGCGTGAACGACTCCACCATCGATCAGCGCGGCTCCATCGAATACCGCGAGGCCAAGCGCCAGGCAACCGAAGTCCGCGATGCGCTGGTGCAGCTGCGCCAGGAGACGCGCGACAGCGTCGTGGCCGCCAAGGCCCCCAAGACCGCGGTGACCTGCCCCTTCTGCGGAGCCACCACCATTCCCGATACCAGTGGGCGCTGCGAATACTGCGGCGGCGCCATCGGCGCATAGCCTCCGGCACGGAAAGGACCGATCATGGCCTTCGAGAGCGTTAACTATCAGTGCCCTGCCTGCGGTGGTCCCCTGCATTTTGCCAGCGCCGAGCAAAAGCTCGTCTGCGACTACTGTGACTCACGCTTTGAAGTCGAAGAAGTCGAGGCCCTCTATCGCGAGCGCCAGGACAAGGCAGATGCCAAAGCCGATGCGGCAGCCGCAACGCCCAAGCCCGTCGCCGACGACGCGGTGCAGGAGCTCGCCCAAAACGCCGGCTACATCTGCTCGTCGTGCGGCGCCGAGCTCGTGTCCGACGGCACCGTCGCCGTCACCACCTGCCCGTACTGCGGCAACTCCGCCGTGGCGCCCGGCCAGCTCTCTGGCGACTTCTCGCCCGACCTGGTGATTCCATTTAAGCTCGGGCGCGACGACGTCACAGCCGCACTCAAGGAACACTACAAGGGCAAGATCTTGCTGCCCAAGAGCTTTGTCACCGGCAACCACATCGACGAGGTCCAAGGTGTCTACGTGCCGTTTTGGCTCTACGGCGCCCGCGTTGACGGCGAAGTGTATTTTGACGCGACCAACGAGACCGTGACCGAGGAATCCGACCGCACCGTCACGACCACCGACCACTACAATGCCTATCGCAAGGGCAATATCTCGTTTAAGCGCGTGCCCGTCGACGGATCGTCCAAGATGCCCGACGGCCACATGGACGCCATCGAGCCGTTTGACTACGACGCGCTGCGTCCGTTCTCGGTCGCATATATGCCCGGCTACATCGCCAACCGTTACGACGAGGACTGCGAGACCTGCAAGGCGCGCGCCGAGCGCCGTATGGAGGAGAGCACGATCTCGGCCCTGCGCGAGACCGTCGTCGACGAATACGACGATGCCACGGTCGAAAGCAAGCAGCTCGACTACACCTGGGAAGACAGCGACTACGCCCTGTTCCCCGTCTGGATGCTCTCCACCTCGTGGAACGGCAAGAGCTACCTGTTTGCCATGAACGGCCAGACCGGCCGCTTGGTCGGCGAGCTCCCCTGCTCCAAGCCCAAGCTCGCTATTGCCTCGGTGCTGTTCTTTGTGATCGGATTTGTCCTCTCCCAAATTCTCTTTATGGGCGAGAACGCCTTCGATCCGGATTACCTCGCCTTTGATATCGAGGGCATCCTCATCAACATCGTCGCGCCGCTGATCATCGTGATTATCGGAGACGTGCTACTGGTAGGCCAGCTCAAGACGGCCAACGAGGCCACCCACGCCGACGAGTACTGCGGCGAGCTCGACCTGACCGAGAAGCACGACACCTTCAGCCACACCGAGACCACCGTTGTCATGAAAGACGACAAGGACGACTAAGCAATCCGACCAATACCACCCGGCCTTTGACGAGAAAGGAAGATCACCATGGGACTCTTGAAAGCTGGATTGGGAGCTGCCGGCGGCGTCATGGCCGACCAGTGGAAGGAATTTATCTACTGCGAATCGATGCCTGCTGACGTCTTGGCCTGCAAGGGCAGCAAACGCACCGGTGGCCGCAGCTCCAACACGCGCGGCGAGGACAACGTCATCTCCAACGGCTCGGTCATCGCCGTCAACGACGGCCAGGGCATGCTCGTGGTGCAAAACGGCAAGATCATCGAAGTCGCGCTGGAGCCCGGTGAGTTCGTCTTCGATACCGGCAGCGAGCCGAGCGTCTTTAGCGGCAACCTGGGCGATTCCATCAAGGAGACCTTCGCCAATATCGGCAGCCGCTTTACCTTTGGCGGCGACGCGGGCAAGGACCAGCGTGTCTACTTCATCAACACCAAGGAGATCATCGGCAACAAGTACGGCACCGCCTCGCCTGTGCCCTTCCGCGTGGTCGATAACAACATTGGCCTGGACGTCGACATCTCCGTGCGTTGCAACGGCGAGTATTCGTACCGCATCACCAACCCGCTGCTGTTCTACACCAACGTATGCGGCAACGTGACCGATAGCTACACGCGCGACAAGATCGACAGCCAGCTTAAGTCCGAGCTTCTCACCGCCCTGCAGCCCGCCTTCGCCAAGATCTCGGAGATGGGCATCCGCTACAGCGCCATCCCCGGCCACACCACCGAGCTCGCTCGTGCGCTCAACGAGGTCCTCTCTGCCGACTGGCGCGACCTGCGTGGTGTCGAGATCGTGAGCTTTGGCGTCAACTCCATCGCAGCCTCGCAAGAAGACGAGCAGATGATCAAGGACCTGCAGAAGGCCGCAGTCATGCGCGATCCCACCATGGCGGCAGCCAACATTGCCAGCGCCCAGAGTGACGCAATGCGCGCGGCAGCCGCCAATCCCAACGGCGCGATGGCAGGCTTTATGGGCATGGGCATGGCAGGTGGCATGGGCGGCATGAACGCCAGCCAGCTGTTCGCCGCCGGCCAGGCACAGCAGCAGGCCGCCCCGCAGCCGGCTCCGACACCCGCTCCCGCACCGGCTCCTGCCGCTGCTCCCGCGGCCGGCACATGGACCTGCAGCTGCGGCGCCACCAACACCGGCAAGTTCTGCTCCGAGTGTGGCAGTCCCGCACCCGCCCCGGCACCGGCCAAGTGGTTCTGCCCCAACTGCGGCAGCGAAAACGGCGGCAAGTTCTGCAGCAACTGCGGAACGCCCAGGCCCTAGCCCCTCTATCTGGTAATTGGCGGGGGATCCGCCACCCCCGCATTTGCTTCTATGGGTTTCGTTCGATAAAGGAGGACACCATGAAGACAACGTTCAAAAAGTCCGTACTCGCATTTCTGACATGCGTCCTTGCGCTCGCCTTTGCCCTGACGGGCTGCAGCAGCGGCGGCAAAGACCCCAAGGCCAACTTTGTCGGCAGCTGGAAGCTCTCGGGTGGAACCACGGAGGGCGAAGAGCTGACCGATGAGTATATGGATATGTTCGAGGAATGGGGCATCAGCTGCATCTTGGTCCTGGACGAAGACGGCACGGGCAGCCTCGATTTGTTCTCCGAAGTTTCCGACCTAAAGTGGGAGGCCAAGGACGCTACCACCGCGAGTATCACCGTCGACAAGGAGACGACCGACGTGAAGCTCGAGGACGGCAAGCTTGTCCTTGAGGACGGCGAGGACAAGCTCATCTTTAGCAAGTCCGATAAGGATCTATCCGGTACCGTGAAGAAGGATCGCGAGGCCGCCGAGAAGGAAGAGGAAGTCGAGGAGGCCGTCGAAGACGGCGATGTCCAGAGCGTCGAAATCTCCCCCGCCGTCACTGTCGCCGATGACGACCTGTGCACCATCACCATCACCGAGAAGTTCCAGGACGACTGGGGCGACATCGGCTTTGTCGTCAACATCGTCAACAAGAGCGACAAGGACCTGACCTTCTACGCCCCCACCGGCAAGACAAACGTCAACGGCACCATGAAGGAAGCCTGGTTCTCGGCCCACCTGATGCCCGGCACCAACGCCACCGAAGAGTTCACCTTCTCGAAGGGCACGCTTGACAGCTTCGACAGCCTAGTCAACACGACCATCGGCATCGACGCCTACCTGACCGATTCCTACGAGGACGTCGCTTCCTACAGCACAACCATCGCGTAGCGACAGACATCGACAGCCGCGGATTGGCGGACACATCCGCGCACATGTCAGACGGGGCCGCAGGAGATAATCCTGCGGCCCCGCCGCTTTATGCCGACAGCACTGCCCATGCAAGCAGGCCGCCCGCCGTCTTCTGATGCAAAACGGCGGGCGGCCTGCTTGCATGGCGCCGGAACATGGGCGGCGTACCGACTACGGGCGCTCCATATTGGGGACGATGCTGCCTTCGGTCACCGCATGCACGGCAAGACGCATGATGTTGTCGTAGCCGGTCTTGCTCAGGATCTCCGAGATGCGACGCTTGATGGTGCCCTCGCTCATAAACAGCTCGGCCGCAATCTCGCGGCGGCTCTTGCCCTCGCAGGCAAGGCGCAAAATCGACAGCTCGACATCGTCGAGGGCCGCCGTACCCGAGAAGATGCTCTCGGGAGGCTTGGGAAACGTGCAGTAACCCGCCAGCGTGGAACGCATCACGGCGAACAGTTCATCGATACCGACGTTCTTGTACACAAAGCTGTCGACGCCCGCCTCGCGTGCCTGATCGACAAAGGTGATCTCGGGCATACCCGTCATGATAATGACGCGACACTCGGGCAGTTGTTCTTTGATGCGCGCCGCCGCCACGATGCCGTTGGAATCGTGCTCGGTGCACACATCCATCAGTATCATGTCCGGACGCTCCTTGAGCACAACGTCCAAGGCATCCGAGGCGTCGGCGATCGCGGCGACAACGGTCATGTCGGGCTGGTCGCCCACGGAACGCGCCAGACTCTCGCGCAAGATAGCCTGGTCTTCGACGATTAACACGCGGATCATGAGCTTCTCCTTTGGACCGTGGCGTTGGAGGCGAGCGGGATGGACACTGCAAGCGTAAAGGACGGGGCGGCGTGGACTTCCAGGCTGCCGCCCAGATTCTGTGCGACATGCCTCATACCAGGGATACCCGTTCCCTCACGATACGATACGGGTACAGGCGCGCCGTCGTTAGAAACGGTCATCCGCGCAACAGCGCCGTCTTCCGACGTCTCCTGCCGCAGGCGCACATGGACCTGATGGGCCTGTGCATGCCTGGTGGCATTGGTCGAGGCCTCGCGGATAATCTGCAGAAAGGCTGCGGCGACACGCGCGTCGCTTGGCAGCTCGCCCTCCACATCGATCTGCACGCTCACCAGGCCAAAGGCATGGACGATATCGCCCAGTTGCTCTGCCGGTTCGGTGTCGCCCCCGCTGCGCAGATCGGCAGCGATCGAGCGCAGCAACGGATCGATCTGCTCGAGCGACTCGTCGTCCAGGCGCCCCTCCTCCAGATAACGATGGAGGATGGACAGACGCTGCCCGATCACGTCGTGCACGCGAGCGCGCATACGCAGATAGGCCGCATTGTCAGCAACTTTTTTGACTTCTTCGATCTGGGCTTGGAGCTCTTGGCCCGCAAGCTCAAGCAGGTGGTTGGCTTGCGCCAGGCAATTATGAGCATGCACATACTCTGTTACATCCAGGCCGATAATGCGCTCAAAGAGGCGGCCCGAAACCATAACGTCATCGTGCACAAACAAGCGAATCTCGGCGGGAGAAACCTCGACCACCGCCCGCGCCTCACCAAAGCGGTCCAGATTAATGCGCACGCGGTTCTGGCTGCTTTCGGGCATTTGCATGCTGAGTTTGCGCAGGTCGTTCCATGTACCGCTCATATCGCCTAGGTCGGTGGGCATATGAAGCTCCACCAGGTTTTTGCGCATGCAGCGGTTCATGAGCAGCGGACGGCCCCTCGGATCTAGATACAGGATGCCCACGGGGATCACGTTGATGGTTTCGATCGTCGAAAACGCGGTGATATCCTCCTGGCGGTTGCGGATATCCATCAAGAGCGCCGCGATGGAGCGGAACAGGAAGAACGCTCCCTCTGCGATAAGGACAACGGTCCACGCCGAGCCCATGGCAAAAACCACCGGCGGCGTCACGGCGGCAACGAGCAACAGTTCGGGCAGCATGACGGGGCGACGATAGTGCACCATAAGCGTCACGCCATAGGCAAAGATCGCGGCATTGAGCCACAGCACTCCGCCCATTGCCCTGGCGCAAACGTCAAGCGGCGCCACCAGATACGAGCCAGACGACGCGAATAAGATGAGCGCCGAAATCATCAGGTGAAGCACGAGGCTCGCCTCGTAGGCGCAAACCACCTTACGGTTATAGGACGAGCGGCGCGATGCAATGAGCGGGACGTGGATCGTCTGCAGACACGCAGCCAGGGCAAAGACAACATCGAGCGCAACGATTTGGGGAAGGATGAGCGAAATCTGCATCGTCACTCACCTGCCCTCGGCATCAAGACGATCATGCGCAGCTGGCCGGGCTCGCCCTCAAGGCGATATGCCACGTTGCGCCCTTGCAAAGCGCTTTCGAGCTCTTGCGCAGCGGGCGTCTGCGAAAGATCTGCATCATCGTTGGAAAAAAGCGTGGCGCGCAGCTCGACACTGCATCGGTCATGGTCGCCCAAGTGATACATAAGCGCCGGATGGTCGGTGGTGTAGGCAAAAAACGCAAAGTCATACACGCAGTCGTACAGGACGCTTACCGTACTGGCGTGCATCGGGCGCCGTATGGCGATAATCGAGGCGCAATCGATATCGATGGTGCGCAGGTCGCTCGCGAGCTCGTTGGCAATGAGCTGAATGCGGTCGCGATCAAAACCGCTCTCCCCATGCTGTGCCAACGTGAGCGACCCCTTGCGCTTGCAATAGGCGACGAGCATCTTGGCGCGCTGCAGCATGCGGTAACGCTCGTGCGAAGACGCCTCGTCGGTCAACGGCGGCAGCGAGCTCAGCAGGTCGTACATCCCTTCGAGCGCGCGGGCAATCGCCTGGCCCACGTCTTGGACCAGCAAGGTCTCGGCCTCTTGATCTGCCAAATGCGTCTTAAGGTCGTAGTCGGCGGCGAGCAGCTCGTTTTGACGTTGCAGCTCCATGCGACGATGTGCCAGCTCACGGTTAAGCTCGTTGAGCTCCGACACGTCTTGGGCAAGCAGGGCCGATCCGCCCAGCAGTGGAAAGGCACGGTACATCACATCGGGATCGGACGCCACGGCAAAGGCATGGGCGTGGCCGTGCTCCTGGGTCCGCAGCTCCTCGCGCACGCCTACCGGCATTGGCTTTGACACCGGCGTGGCATAGACCTCCTGCAGATCGCGCGTTAGAACTTTGAGGTCGAGCGGCAAGGTGTCGAAGATGCCGGCGATGTCGTGATACGACGGAATGACACCGCAATCGAGACAGATTTCCATCGCTACCACGCACAGGACGCAATAGACGAGCGAAAAGTTGAGCCTCCATGCCCAGGACACGCGCAACGCATACGAGATGGCAAAGAATGCGCCACCCAGCAGTACGAGCGCCGCCGTGCCCGAGAAACGCTGGATACGGAAGGACGAGGACCGACCAACCAGGATAAAAAAGGCCACGAAGTCAAAGGCCGTCCACACCAAGACAGCGAAATAGCCCCAGCCGTACGTATAATCGTTGCTCCAGGTGTCGCTTGCACGGTCAAAGTGGAATACCTGCTGGTGAAAATCGTTGGTGAGCACAAATCCGATAAGCAGGATGGCCACAATCCACAGCGCGGCGCAATAGCGGCGACCCAGGCGGTGTTGCTCCAGACCCGCAAGGCGCAGACCACACAACTGGTAGAGCAGCGGAATGAGCGTCATGGGCACGTAGTACAGGTACCACAGCACGGTGGCATAGAACGGCGTGAACGACTTGTACTTGAGAATGACTTCGATCATCCACAGGGCGCAGATGGAGGCGATGGCAACAAGGCGGCGGCGCAACACATAGTCCAAACAGCGCAGATAGACCGATACGCCCCAGATCGAAAATATAATTGCGGCGACAAGCAGCGGGAGAGAGCTCGAGTGGGCGAGCGCATCCACGACCTCTTCGGACACCTCGCTATGGGCGGGCACGGCGTTAGAAAGTTTGGGGTCGAAGGCGAACAGCGCCGGCAAGACTGCCAAAAGCATGAGGAACAGCGCGGTGATGACACCGGCGATAGCAAAGACGCGGTGGCGGTACACCTGATGTGTTATGCCAACAAGGAATCGCGGCATGGCGAAGAGCCTGCCGCCCCTGGGATCCACCACGGGAGCGGATCGGGCGGCCGCGTGGCCGATATGTCGCTCGCGGGTACCCATAGTGCTTTTAGTGTACCGACAGGCGGGCCCAAAAAGCGGGCCACATGTCCCAAAATCCGCCGACGGCGAGGGACGTCGCCAGCGACTAGTCGTTTAAGAACGTCCCCAATGACTAAGACAAAACGAGCGAGGATTTTTGGACGCCCAAATGGCGAGAGTGGATAATCTCCCACTTTGAGCCCACAAACAAGCCAAAAACGGGAGATTATCCACTCTCATTCTGCGGGCACTCATTTAAGTACGTCCCCAATGAGTGCTTTCGCTTCTTTTAACAAAACGCCCGGCGGGCATTAACTGCTCGCCGGGCGTTTTGGTTAGGAGGCTGTGGTTGTTGGGAAAGCCTTAGGCCAGGTCCTCGCCGTTCGTCTCGATGACGTGTTTGTACCAGTCGAAGCTCTTCTTCTTGGAACGCTTGAGGGTGCCGTTGCCTGCATCGTCGCGGTCCACGTAGATAAAGCCGTAGCGCTTGGACATCTCGCCCGTGCCGGCCGAGACCAGGTCGATCGGACCCCAGGTGGTGTAGCCCAGCAGGTCAACGCCGTCCTCGGTCACCGCATCGCGCATCGCGGCGATATGCTGGCGCAGGTAGTCGATACGGTAGTCGTCGTTGATGGAGCCATCCTCCTCGACAACATCCTTGGCGCCCAGACCGTTCTCGACCACAAACAGCGGCTTCTGATAACGGTCGTACAGGTCGTTGAGGGTGATGCGGAAGCCCAGCGGATCGATGGCCCAGCCCCACTGGCTCTCCTGCAGGTAGGGGTTCTTGGCGCCGGCGAAGGCGTTGCCCTGGGTGCGCTCGACATCGGGGTTATCGGCACCGGCGGAGCAACGGGTGCTGTAGTAGCTAAAGCTGATGAAGTCGACGGTGTTGGCGGCCAGGATCTCGCGGTCCTCATCCGTCATGCCCACATCGATGCCCAAACGCTCGAGCTTCTTGACGGCATAGGCCGGATAGTAGCCGCGGCTCTGAACGTCGACGAAGAAATAGTTGCTCTGGTTGTCAATCTGCGCCTGGCGCACATCGCCCGGACGGCAGCTGTAGGGGTAGTAGCTACCTGCGGCAAGCATGCAACCGATCTTGACCTCAGGGTCGATCTCGTGAGCGATCTTGGTTGCCCAAGCGCTGGCGACGAGCTCGTTGTGGGCGGCCAGGTACTCGACGGCCTCCTTGTTCTCGCCCTCTTCAAAGACCAGACCGGCACCCATAAACGGCAGGTGCAAGATCATATTGATCTCGTTGAAGGTAAGCCAGTACTTTACCAGGCCCTTGTAGCGGGTGAAGATCGTGGTCGCGAGGTTCTTGTAGAAGTCGATGAGCTTGCGGTTGCGCCAGCCGCCGTACTCCTTGATGAGGTGAATCGGGCAGTCGAAGT
>DXZZ01000041.1:0-4363 GCA_019419425.1 Collinsella sp.
CGTGCCGCCGGTCGGCAGCGTGTGGTTGGGGCCGGCAACATAATCGCCGAGCGGCGGCACGGCCATGTTCTCCAATCCGCTTTCGGTCGAAGAGTTCGTCAAGCGCTCGAGTGTCATTTGCTATACACCCGAGGGCCTGCTCTCCGATGCTCCTGCCACGCAGCGTCTAGCCGAGGCCGAGGGTCTGTGGGCACACGCGCTTTCGGCCGCGCTGCGCCGCCGCGTGTTGGAGCAGGGTGAGGATGCCGTGAGCGCCGCGTCGCTGGCTGCGGCCGACCTGACTAAGGTCGCCTGGCCGGGCGACGCTGTGGAGACGGTTGCCGAGGGAGTGAACCTGGCGGCTGCAAGCGCGGATGTTGCCGGCGTGACCGGCAAGGAGGTCTAATATGGCCGAGCTGACGCCCCGCATGAAGGAGCTCGTCCAGCCTTACCTGGCCGGTATTGAGCCCTACGATCCTAACTTTACGCCCACGCGCATCAATCTTTCGGCCAACGAGAACACCTATCCCGTGCCGGCCGGCGTGCGCGAGGCAATCGATGCAGCCCTGGTTGCCACGCCGCTCAACCGTTATCCCGATCCCATGTCCAACGACCTGCGCGACGAGCTGGCCGCTTGGCATGGTGTGGCTCGCGAGAGTATCTGCGTGGGAAACGGCGGCGACGAGCTGCTCTATAACTACCTGCTGTCGTTTGGCGGCGCGGGGCGGACCCTGCTCAACTGCCCGCCGTGCTTTAGCGAGTATGCGTTCTTTGCGTCTCTGTGCCAGACCGAGGTGCGCGACGTGTGGCGCGATCCGGTGACCTTTGAGCTTGACCAGGCAGCCGTACTTGCGGCAGCGCCCGAGTGCAGCCTGGCGATCGTGACCTCGCCCAACAATCCCACGGGCGACGTGGCACCGCTCGACTATGTCGCGGCGCTGTGCGATGCGTGCCCTGGCATGGTCATGGTCGACGAGGCCTACGTTGAGTTTGCCGACGATTCGTTTGGCGCGGCCACCACGGCGCAGGGACTTATCGCCGAGCATCCCAACCTGGTGATTCTGCATACGTTGTCCAAGGCGTTTGGCGCTGCCGGTACGCGTCTGGGTTACGTGATCGCGGCACCCGAGGTCATCGACGTGTTCGCGGCGATTCGCCAGATCTATTCGGTCAACGTGCTGAGCCAGGCCGCCGCGCTTGCCTGCGTGCGTGCCCGCGATACGTACGCGCCTGTGGTGGCACAGGTTGCATCCGAGCGTGAGCGCGAGCTGTGTGCCCTGCGCGCAATGGCTGCCGAGGGCCTGCCCGTGGAGGCATGGCCGAGCGCGGCGAACTTTGTGCTCGTGCGCACGCCGCACGCCACGCGCGTGCGCGAGCGCCTGCGCGACGAGTACTCGATTTTGGTGCGCGACTTTAGCTACGCACCGGGGCTTGCGGACTGCCTGCGCATTACCGTGGGTACGCCGCGGGAAAACGACGAGGTGCTGGCTGCGTTTGCCGCGCTGGTGAAGGAGGAGATGTAGATGGGCCGTTATGCCGAGGTGACCCGCAAGACAGGCGAAACCGACATTGTCGTTAAGCTCGACCTGGACGGGACCGGCGTGTGCGATATCTCGACCGGCGTGCCGTTTTTCGACCATATGCTCAACGCTTTTGGCCGCCATGGCCTGTTCGATCTGACGGTGCACGCGGTGGGCGACGTGGAGGTCGACGCGCACCATACCGTCGAGGACACGGGCATTGTGCTGGGCGAGGCGTTTTGCCAGGCGCTGGGTGACAAGGCGGGCATTACGCGCTTTGCCGACGCGGCGATTGCCATGGACGAGACGCTCGTGATGGCCGCCGTTGATATTTCGGGCCGCGGGCAGGCCTACTGCGAGCTGCCCGTGCCGACTGAGCGCGTGGGCAGCTTTGATACCGAGCTGGCCGTCGAGTTCTTCTATGCCTTCGCGCGTGACGCCAAGCTCACGCTGCACGTGCGCGAGCTGGCGGGCGGTAACTCGCATCACATTATCGAGGCCGCCTTTAAGGCCGTGGGCCGCACGATGCGTCACGCCTGCGAGCTCGATCCCCGCGTGCAGGGCATCCCCAGCACTAAGGGCTCGCTGTAACCGCTGCAACCGCCGTAAGGGCAAAAACCACCACAAAGGGGACAGGCACCTTCGTGGTGGTTTTGGATGATGAGAAGTGGAGGGGTCGCGTGGGCGAACCGAAGATCGTGGTGGTCGACTACCACAAGGGTAACTTGTCGAGCGTCGTGCGCGGGCTTGCGCGCGCCGGTGCTGCCGCCTGCACGTCGGACGATCCGGAGCAGATCCGCAATGCCGACGGCCTGGTCATCCCGGGCGTGGGCGCGTTCTATGACGCGATTGCCTTTATGCGCCAGAGCGGCGAGGAGGTGGCCGTGCTCGATGCCGTTGCCGCCGGAACTCCGCTGCTCGGCATCTGCCTGGGCCTTCAGCTATTTTTTGAGCGCGGCAACGAGGGCGTGCCTACGGACGAGGGCACGGACGCGGACGACGATGCCTCCGAGCAGGCCGGTGGTCCCTGGGTCGATGGCCTGGGCATTATGCGCGGTTCGTGCACGCGCTTGGAGTCGAGCCGCCTGAAGGTGCCGCACGTGGGCTGGGACCAGGTGCACATGACGCCTGCCGGTGCGGCCGATCCGCTGCTTGCAGGTTTTGCCGAGGGTGCCAACATGTACTTCACCCACAGCTACGCGGTGGCCGACGACGCCGATGCCGCCGATGTGCTGGCGCGCACGCACTATACGCGGAGCTTCCCATGCATTGTGCACCATGGCAACGTGTGGGGCTGCCAGTTCCATCCCGAGAAATCCTCCGCGCTGGGTCAGCGCATCCTTAAGAACTTCGTCAACATCGTCGAGGAGTTTGGCCGATGATCCTGTTTCCCGCAATCGATCTGATCGACGGCAAGGTCGTGCGCCTGGAGCGCGGCAACCGTAGCCGCTGCAAGGTATATTCCGACGACCCCATGGCCGTTGCCCGCTCGTTTGCCGAGCAGGGCGCAAGCTGGGTGCACGTCGTCGACCTGTCCGCCGCCTTTGGCGAGGACGAGGACGCGTGCGCTGCCAACTCGGCGGCGATTAAGGCTATCTGCGGCGTCGACGGCCTGTCCGTGGACGTGGGCGGCGGCGTCCGCTCGCTCGCGCGCATCGACGAGCTGGCTGGCTTCGGGGCACGCCGTATCGCACTGGGCACCGTACTGGTGACCGAGCCGGGTTTTGCCGAGGTGGCGGCGCAGGGCTTTGGCGAGCTGCTGGTAGCGGATATCGCCGCGCGCGATGGCCAGGTCAAGGTGAACGGCTGGCGCGATGGCGCGGGTGTGGCGCTCGACGATGCCGTGGCGCAGCTCACCGAGCTGGGTTTTAAGCATCTGGTGTATACCGACATCGCGCGTGATGGCATGCAGACGGGCATCGACGTGGCGGCGTATCGCCATGTGGCCGAGGTCGCGGGTTTTCCCGTCGTGGCTTCGGGCGGCATCTCGACGCTCGACGATATCCGCGCGCTTGCCGCGGTGGGTGAGGACGCTATCGAGGGTGCCATCACCGGCCGTGCGCTCTACGAGGGCAACTTTACGCTGGTGCAGGCGTTGGCCGCCGCCCGAGGGGAGAGTAGCCCATGCTTACCAAACGCGTGATTCCCTGCTTGGACGTCAAGGACGGCCGCGTGGTCAAGGGCGTCAACTTTGTGAGCCTGCGCGATGCGGGCGATCCGGTGGAGCTGGCGCGTGCCTACGACCGCGAGGGTGCGGACGAGGTCGTCTTTCTGGACATTACCGCCACGAGCGACAACCGTGCGACGACTATCGAGATGGCGGCGCATGCGGCCGAGGAGCTGGCCATTCCCTATACCGTGGGCGGCGGCTTTCGCGACCTGGCGGGCATGCGCACCATGGTTGCCGCCGGTGCCGACAAGGTGTCGCTCAACTCGGCGGCCGTGCGCGATCCGTCGCTGATCAGCCAGGCTGCCGCGGCGTTTGGTAGCCAGGCCGTGGTCGTGGCGATCGATGCCAAGCGCGTGGGCCTGCCCGGTGCATCCGGAGCCGACAAGTGGGAGGTCTTCACGGCGGGCGGTCGCAACGCCACGGGTATCGATGCGGTGGCGTGGGCCGAGGAGGCGGCTCGTCGCGGCGCCGGTGAGATCTTGCTCACCAGCATGGATCGCGACGGCACCAAGGCCGGCTTTGACCTGGCGCTCACCCGCGCTGTGGCCCGCGCGGTGCCAATCCCCGTCATTGCGAGCGGTGGCGTGGGCACGCTCGAGCATTTTGCCGAGGGTGTGATCGAGGGCGAGGCGGATGCCGTGCTGGCAGCAAGCGTCTTTCACTTTGGAACCTTCAGCATTCGCGAAGTCAAAGA
>DXZZ01000041.1:4463-14299 GCA_019419425.1 Collinsella sp.
TGCTGGCAGCAAGCGTCTTTCACTTTGGAACCTTCAGCATTCGCGAAGTCAAAGAATACATGGCTAGCCAGGGAATCCCCGTGAGATTGGACTTCTAAATGGAGCAAGTGACAACCGCGGCAGAGCTTAAATACGACGACTGTGGGCTCATTCCCTGCGTGGTTCAGCAATATGACACCGGCGAGGTGCTTATGGTTGCTTGGATGAACGAGGAGTCGGTGGGGCTTACGCTTAAGACCGGCACCACGTGGTTTTGGAGCCGCAGCCGCCAGGAGCTCTGGAACAAGGGCGCGACGAGCGGCAACATGCAGGAGGTCCGCGAGCTCTGGGCCGACTGCGATAACGATACGCTGCTGGTCAAGGTCGACTCGCCCGGCCCGGCCTGCCATACCGGCAACCGTACCTGCTTCTTTAAGCGCGTGGAAGGGGGAACGCGATGAAGGTCGTGACGCCGTTCGAAGTTGCCGACTGCAACACCGAGCTCCTCCGCGCGGGCGTGCCATGCCGCGTGCACCTGACTGATGCCTGCGGGGCGCAGTCGCTTTGGCTCGAGGTCGAGAAGGAAAGGCTCGATGAGGCCCATGCCGTCATCGTCGAGTTCTTTGAGAAAAAGGGCGCAAAGCCTCGGTTCGATGAGACCGGTACCTACTTTACGTTGCAGTAACGAGAGGAAATAACCATGGGAGTCAGAACAGCTAACGTGCAGCCGGGAAATATCGGTGAGACGCTGACGGGGCTGGCCGAGGTGATTCACGGCCGTCGCGACGCATTGCCGCAGGAGAGCTATACTGCCCGCCTGCTGACCGACGTGGAGGACGAGCTGCTCAAGAAGCTTGCCGAGGAGGCGAGCGAGGTGATCATGGCCTGCAAGGATAACGATCACGACCACATCCGCTACGAGGCCGGCGACCTGGTCTACCACCTACTCGTAACCCTCGAGCGTTACGGCATCACCCTCGACGAGCTGGCCGGCGAACTCAACGCCCGCCGCCACTAGTCGTTTAAGAACGTCCCCAACGACTAGTCTTAGGCGAGGGGCGTGGGTTGCCATTCGCCGGTGGGGTGGGGGATGTCGAAGGTTCGATAACCGCAGTCATAGGCGTGGGCCTGAGCCTCGCGGATGTTCCAGCAGATGTCGCAGGCGCGGTGTGCGTCCGAGCCAAAAGTAATCGGCACCTCGGCGTGGGCGAAGCGACGCAAAAGGCCGGTCGCGGGGTAGTAATCGTCGAGCCCCTTGCGCGGTGCGGCTGTCGAGACCTCAACGCGGCGACCCGTATCGTGAGCGCACTCGGCCATCTGCTCCCAAAACGGTACCGGGTCAAAATCGGGCGCAAAGCTTTCCTTCGAAAAGCGCATGACCAGGTCGGGGTGGGCCATCACGTCAAAGTTGAGTGAGCTTTCGCAGGCGCGGCACCAGTCGTCGACGTAGCGCCCCCATACGCCGCGCACGCCCAGGTTTTCCCAAACATGCAGGTTGGTATCGTCGTCGATCCAGCCGCAGCGCGAGTCGGGCGTATCGGGGCGCGCGACGTCCTCTGTCCCTGCCGTGCCCGCAGCGCCGGCCATGATATCGCCCGGATCGCCAATCCAGTGCACACTGCCCAAGCGCACTACGGCACCCTGGGACCAGCGCTCCACCAAGGGCTCGCAGCCCTCGTACCAATCGCATTCAAAACCGTAGATAAAGGCGAGCTCCGGCGCGATTTGCGCGGCGAGCTTGCGGGCGTCCTCAAAGGCCAGGCGATGTGCCGGCAAGTCGCCCTCGACGACCTGCACCTCGCAGTTGGCATCCATACTGGCAGGCAGGGTGAGGTGGTCAGTCGAGACCATGACGCGGCAGCCGGCCGCAGCAGCGGCGCGGACGTTTTCCTCAAACGTGGCATGTCCATCCGAAAACGAGGTGTGGGTATGGCAATCGACCAGCGGGCAGGCGGACATGGCGACTCCTTTGCATTTGGCGAATCCGCTCCATTGTAATGGCGCGACCCCTGACGCGTTGGGCACGCCGGGGGTCGAAATCGACTGGAAAGGGCAGGCGGCGCATGAGGTTGGAGAGCCGTCCCGTTTGCGTTTTCAAAACGTGTGCATCAGCCTCCAAAAGCTGCAAAAAATGACATGTTTGGAGGCTGATGTACATATTTGGATAGGGGCGAGGGCGGCGACGGACGAAAGTCACGCCTATGCCACGTCCGATGTGCTAGCGTTTGGGTGAATAAAACGAGCCCGTGCGGAAAGGATCCGGACCGTATGCAACGTGGAAGTACATCTCCGCTGTCCCGCGAGACCGATGCGCCCGAGACCATCGTCAAGCTGGAATGCGATATCGACGACGCGTCGCCCGAGGTACTCGCCTATGCCGCTGACCGCCTGCGCGAGGCCGGTGCGCGCGAGGTGCACTGGCTGCCCCTCTATTGCAAGAAGGGCCGTCCCGGCTGGCAGCTGCAGGTAATCTGTACCCACGAGGATATCGAGCGCCTGCAGACGATTATCTTTTTGGAAACCACGACCAATGGCATCCGCCGCCAGGTTATGGAGCGCGTTTGCCTGCCACGCCGCTTTGAGCGCGTAACGACGCCATGGGGCGAGGTGTCCGTCAAGGTGGCCACCCTGCCCGACGGTAGCGAGCGCGCGGCACCCGAGTACGAGGATTGTGCCCGTCTTGCCCGCGAGCGCAACGTGCCGCTCCAGCGCGTGATGCAAGCGGCTCAGAGCGCGGCTCTGCAATTTGAGTGACACGGTCGGCGACGCGCCACACCCACCCCATCAACCTCACCGAAAGGACCACCATGAAATACCTCATCGCCTCCGACATCCACGGCTCGGCATATTGGGCCGAGCGCCTGGTTGCCGCCATCGAGTCCGAGCAGCCCGACCGCATCGTGCTGCTGGGCGACCTGCTCTATCACGGTCCGCGCAACGACCTGCCGCGCGATTACGCCCCCAAGCGCGTGATCCCGCTGCTCAACGCCCTGGCCGACCGCATCATCGCGGTACGCGGCAACTGCGATGCCGAGGTCGACCAGATGGTCCTCGACTTTCCCGTCATGGCCGACTACGCCACGCTGTTTGACGAGACCGGCCGCGAGCTGTTCCTGACGCACGGCCATGTCTTTGGCGCCGGCATGCACAACAGCGTCGACCACGCGCCCGCGCTGCCCGAGGGCTCCGCGCTCGTCTACGGTCATACGCACATCAAGGTCAACGAGGAAAGTGCCGCGCACCCGGGCCTGTGGCTCTTCAACCCCGGCAGTGTGAGCATTCCCAAGGACGGCACGCACAGCTACGGCATCTACGAGGGCGGTGCGTTCCGCCACGTGATCCTGGAGGAGGAATAACCATGGCGCAGCATATGGCTCAGCAAAATGCCGAGGGCTCGCGCGATCTGTCCACGCTGATAGACGCGTCGGCCGAGCTGCAGCATCTGGTGCAGACCATCTGGCGTCTGCGTCAGCCCGATGGCTGCCCATGGGACCGTGAGCAGACGCACCGCAGCATTGGCAAGAACATGATCGAGGAGGCCTACGAGGCGCTCGACTGCATCGAGGCGGACGACGCGGTTCACCTACGCGAGGAGCTGGGCGACGTGCTCATGCAGGTCGTGCTGCATGCGCAGATCGCGGCGGACGCGGGCGAGTTTACGCTGGCAGACGTGGCGCGCGATATCGATGCCAAGCTCATCCGCCGCCACCCGCACGTGTTTGGCGATGCGGATGCCCAGAGTTCCGACGAGGTACTCAAGATTTGGGACGAGGTTAAGCTTGCCGAGAAGGCGGCCAAGGACAAGGCCATGGCAGCGGGCGAGGCCGCGCCCGAGGGCTTGCTCGACGGGGTGCCCACACATCTGCCGGCGCTGATGCAGGCTCAGAAGGTATCGCGCAAGGCGGCGGCCGTTGGCTTTGAGTGGGAGACCGCCAGGGATGTGTGGGACGAGGTTGCCGAGGAGCGTGCCGAGTTTGAGGCCGAGGCTCCGGGAACGCCCGAGCGCGAGATGGAGTTTGGCGACCTGCTCTTTGCCCTGGTGAACGTCGCGCGCAAAGAGGGCATCGATGCCGAGAGCGCCCTGCGCGCCAGCACGGCCAAGTTCCGCCGCCGCTGGGCCGCGATGGAGCAGATGGCGGCCGATGCCCACGTGGATCTTGCCGAGCTTTCGACCCACGGCCTCAACGACCTGTGGGATGCCGCAAAGGCGGAGGAGTAAGACTGCGGGAACGACGGGCCGACACGTCTCATCGTTCCCGCTAAATTTTTCGAAAATCAAGTGTATCCCTCGGCTAACTTAGGGCATAATGCAAAAAGTGCGACATGGCTAACTTACGGAGACGCACCGACGGTGCACGGTCAGCCGGTCGCTTGCATCCACTACGTTTCCAAGTGAGAGGGAGACAACATGAGCGATATTTTGGACGTCTACGGTCGCGAGGTGCTCGACAGCCGCGGCAATCCCACCGTCGAGGTCGAGGTCGTGCTCGAGGACGGCAGCTTTGGCCGCGCAATGGTGCCTTCGGGTGCTTCGACCGGCGCCTTTGAGGCCTGCGAGCTGCGCGACGGCGATAAAGGTCGCTACCTGGGCAAGGGCGTTTCGCAGGCCGTCGAGCACGTCAACAACGAGTGCGCTAACGCCGTCGTTGGTCTCGACGCCTTCGACCAGCGCGCCGTCGATGCCGCGCTGATTGCCGCGGACGGTACCCCCAACAAGACCAAGCTCGGTGCCAACGCCATCCTGGGCGTGTCGCTGGCCACCGCGCGCGCCGCTGCCGAGTCGGCGGGCCTGTCGCTGTACCAGTACCTGGGTGGCGTCAACGCCCACCTGCTGCCCACACCTATGATGAATATCCTCAACGGCGGCGTGCATGCCGACAACAACGTCGACTTCCAGGAGTTTATGATCATGCCGGTGGGCGCTCCGAGCTTTGCCGAGGGCCTGCGTTGGTGCGCCGAGGTCTACCACACCCTCAAGGGCGTGCTGCACGAGGCCGGCCTGGGCGGCGGCGTGGGCGACGAGGGCGGCTTCGCACCCAACCTCAAGACCAATGCCGAACCGTTCGAGTACATCACCAAGGCCGTGGAGAAGGCCGGCTTTAAGCCCGGCGTCGACTTCATGTACGCCATGGACCCGGCCTCGACCGAGTTCTACAACGCCGAGACCGGTATGTACGAGCTCAAGGGCGAGGGCGTTGAGTATACGAGCGCTCAGATGGTTGATTACTGGGAGAAGCTCGTCGACACCTATCCCATCATCTCCATCGAGGACGGCATGGCCGAGGAGGACTGGGACGGCTGGGTTGAGCTCACCCGTCGCATTGGCAACAAGGTGCAGCTGGTGGGCGACGACCTGTTCGTCACCAACACCGAGCGCCTCAAGAAGGGCATCGAGCTGGGTGCCGCCAACGCGATCCTGGTCAAGGTCAACCAGATCGGCACGCTCACCGAGTCGCTCGAGGCCATCGAGACCGCCAAGGAGGCCGGCTACGCTTGCATCGTGAGCCACCGTTCCGGCGAGACCGAGGACTCCACGATCGCCGACCTGGTCGTGGGCGTCAACGCCGGCCAGATCAAGTCGGGCGCCCCGTGCCGCAGCGACCGTATCGCCAAGTACAACCAGCTCATCCGCATCGAGGACGAGCTCGAGGGCAGCGCGCGTTACGCCGGCAAGGCCGCGTTCTACAACATTCGCTAGGCACGCGGAGGTCGCGGGGGCGGGGAAGACTCGGATTTGCCTTGCTCCAGCCGGGCGCTGTTGAGCACCATTGGGCGCTGGGCCATATGACTCAGCGCCTTTTTTATGTCGAGCAAAGGCTGGCGAAGGCGGTGCGGGCGCTCGTGCTATAACTAGAATACTTAGCGCAAACAAACCTCAACCGCACAAGGCGCACATGGATCAGATTTACGACAACAGGTACTATTCCGCCGGTTCGCGTGAGCCGTCGCCTCGCCGTGCGCGCACGGTGCAGCTCGGTGGGTCCGCCTACGCCGGCGCCGACCGCTCCATGCAGCGCCCGACAAGTACCTCGCGCCCCAATGCTCAAGTGAATACTTCGACAGATGGACCAGTGCGCCCGGCACGTTCGTCGCATGCTCAGCGCTCGTCGGCTCAAACGCACGATAGGTCGAGCAGGCCTTCGAACCGTTTTTCGGGCTCGGACTTTATGCACTACGCCAACGACAACGCGGTGGTCAAGGCGATCTACGACTTTACCCACGGTCCTCAGCGAGGGCTATTCATCGGCATTGTCGTTGCCCTGGTGCTCGTGAGCCTGTATTTCCCCGTGCGCGACCTGTACGTGGCAAAGCGTTCGAGCGATATCTTGACCAAGCAGGTCGAGATTCGCCAGCAATACAATGATGGGCTGCAAAAAAGCGTCGACAAGCTGCTCTCGGAGGAGGGTATCAAGGATGCGGCATCCGAGGACCTGGGCTTGGTGATGCCCGGCGAGAAGAGGATTGAAGTGCAGGGCCTGGACGGCGATTCGGATGCCTCGTCGAGCCAGAAGTCGTCGAACGCCAAGAAGGCCAGCGAAGTTGCCAAGGAAATCGAAGAAGTCGGTAAGGACGCGCCGTGGTACATCCAAGCGCTCGACATGCTGTTTGGGTTTAACGGCGTCGAGGGCCAGACGGTCGTGTCCAACGGCAAATAGCGCCCGGAGGGGAGCCCGCAATGGCAGATTGCAAACGCTATAAGGTAGCCGCGATCGACCTGGGAACGGTGTCGTCGCGACTGGTGCTGGCGCAGGTCGAGGCCGGGGCGATCGTGGAATCGTCCAAGCATACCGAGATCACCGACTTGGGCGAGGGCGTGGACGCGACGGGGCGCTTTTGCGAGGCGGCCGTTGAGCGCGTGCTCGCTGCGTGCCGAATGTTTGTGGACGAGGCCCGTGCCTTTGGGGCCGCGTGCATCTGCACCACGTGCACGAGTGCCGCGCGTGATGCGTCCAATGCCGCGCTACTGCTGGACGGCCTGCGCGAGCTGGGGCTCGAGCCGCAGGTGATTCCGGGCGAGGTCGAGGCGCGCCTGACGTTTTTTGGCGTGGCACACGACTTTGCGGGCGAGCGCATCATCGTTGCCGATTCGGGCGGCGGATCCACGGAGCTCGCGACGGGCGTCTATGCGCTGGAGCGTGGGGTCTTTGCGCTGGAGGGCACGCGTTCGCTGGACATCGGTTGTCGCCGTGTGACGGAGCGATTTTTCTCGGCACTGCCGCCCGCACGCGGCGAGCTTACTGCCGCTGCCGCGTGGGCAGGCGAGCAGTTCTCCGCCTATTTTGAGGGCCTGCCCAGCGACTTTGAGCGCGCCGAGCGCCTCGTTGCGGTGGGCGGTACCGTCACCACGCTCGTGGCGCTGGTCCACGAACTGGAGCCGTACGACTCGAACTTTGTGCACCTGCGCGAGCTTACGATGGAGCAGATCTCGGCCGCCATCGATCGTATGTCTACGCTGGATGTGGAGGGTATCGCCGCGCTACCGGGTGTACAGCCCAAACGCGCGGGCGTGATTCTGGCCGGCGCCGTGGTGATTCGCGAGCTCATGCGAGCCGGCGGCTACAAGACGCTCACCGTAAGTGAGAACAGCCTCCTCGCCGGTATGGCTGCCACTATCAACGAGACTCTCGACGGTGCCATTCCCACCATCGCCTGGACCCCCGCTCTCAGCACCCTTTAAATAAGTTGCGGTGAAATACGGACTAAAATCGCCCTTTCGGGCCCCAAACAGTCCCTATTCCACCGCAACTTAGAGGCTTGACGGCGTCCGAAAGAAACGAGCCCGCATCCCAAAGGGACACGGGCCCGTAAAAGCCAAATGGTAGGGGCGGTGGGACGTCCGCGCATTTGCTGCGCAAATACGCACCGGCTTCGGCCGCCTGTCGGCGCCCTCGCCGGCTCGCTACGGACGCTGCGCGTCCGCTTAACGCTCGCCCCCTCGCGGGTTCGAGTCCCACCGGCATCCAAAAGAAACGAGCCCGCATCCCTGGGGGACACGGGCTCGTAAGCACTACATGGTAGGGGCGGTGGGACTCGAACCCACAATCCTTGCGGCGAGAGATTTTAAGTCTCCTGCGTATGCCAATTCCGCCACGCCCCCGTGAGACTAGAAGTCTAGCACAAGCCGTCCGTTACGCGTTGACGGCCATCGAGTGCTGGCCTGACTTTTCCAAGTACTCGGCAAACTTGGCTTCGTCGCCCTTGTTCTGGTACTGCAGGGCCAGCAGGTACTCCAAGCGGCAGCGCTTGACCGGGTCGTCGCCGACATCCTCGAGCATGCGCTCCAGCTCAGGAATGTCGTTGTGACGCTTGAGGATCATCGTGTCGTACATCAGTTGGCATTCGTGTGCGACCGCCTCGGCCTGACCGCCCTCAAAGCCCTTGATCTCGCGCAGCAATTCCTTGGACTTTTTGCGGTCCTCCTGACCAACGTAGTAGTTAAAGGCCTTAATGACCAGGTCGACGCGCTGCATCTTGGGCAGATTGAGCCCCAGCAGCAAATCGAACATCTCATCGGCGCGCTTGTGGTCCTCGCGCAGCAGATAGGAGTTCAGGCGCAGGTAGTCGCGGTTGTAGCGCGGGTACAGCATGCTGGTGAGTTTGCCGTCGAGCAAACGATCGAACTCGTCCCACTGCTTAGCGGCCATAAGCTGCTGCAGGCGTTTAAACGTGGTGCGTTTTTTGACGCTAAAGAACACCGACACGGCGATGCAGATGATAACGACGGCGGTCCAGAGTGTGCGGGAATCGGGCATATTAGGGTCCTTAGTCACTCATAAAGCGAGCGGTATGACAACACGTACTGGATGTATTATACGCAGCGCGCAAGCAAACTGGCATAAAAGCTCATCGAGGCCGAGTGCTATCGCTCGCTGCGGTACACTTACCTAAAGTAAACCATGAAGGGAGACATTACCTATGAAGAAGATCGTTTTGGCTTGCGGTGCTGGCGCTGCTACTTCCACGCTCGTTGCCCAGAAGGTCGCCACCTTGCTCGACGCCAACGGTTACGCCGGCAAGTACGAGATCGTGCAGTGCGCCATCTCCGAGGCCAAGGACTACTGCGACGAGGGCGCCGACCTGCTGATCGCCACCACCGTTGCCCCCGAGGGCCTCACCTGCCCGTACGTGAGTGGCGTGCCCTTCATGACCGGCATGAACCGCGTCGCTGCCGAGAAGGCCGTCCTCGACGTTATGGCTCAGTAGGCGCTGACTGTATGAGTGAGCAGAACGCCAACCCGGTAGAGCTCTTTGGCATGCGCGTTGCCCATGTGGGCATTAACGCCACTGACCCGGCAGACGCCCTGGAGATCGCGGAGCTGTTCTCGACGATGATGGGCCTGCCCGTTATCGAGACCCCGGTTTCGTACTTTAACGATTCGCTGGTCGAGATCATGAAGCAGAACGGTCGTGGCGCCAAGGGCCACATTGGCTTTGCTGTCAACGACATCGATGCGGCCGAGAAGTGGTTTGCCGAGCGCGGGCTCGAGGTCAACGAGGAGTCGCGCGTGCTGCTGCCCGACGGCGGCACCAAGCTCGTGTACTTTAAGCGCGAGTTTGCCGGTTTCGCCGTGCACCTGTGCCGCGAGTAGCGCACAAGCTGCCATAGCTAACGAAAAATGGGGTAAGGCTACGTGGCCTTACCCCATTTTTAATGCCGAGAGGGTGACTGACGGGCTGCCGTAAAACGAAGGTGAATGGTTTCCCATGAAGTGAACGAGTGAAATCGGACCTCTGGAGCATCGACACTTTGGAGGCACCGTTTCCTGCGGTTTCGTAAGGTTTTTCCTGCAGTTTTGGCGTCAAAAAGTGTGGATGCTTCGGGGGTCCAAAACAGGTCGTTCACTTCGCGGAAAAGT
>DXZZ01000042.1:0-14107 GCA_019419425.1 Collinsella sp.
AAAAGTTCGTGCCGCCCTGCGCCACCGGGGTATCGAGCCCCTGCGGCTGATCGAGCACAAAGGTGCTCTGAGCAACCTGGAGCGCGTGAAGCATGTCGGCCTCAGTCGCGTCTTCGTTGCCAAAGCGCAGGTTGCTTGCCACGGTGCCCGAGAACAGCCATGCCTTTTGCGGCACATAGGCAATGCGCCCGCGAATCTCGCCTTGCGAAAGCTCGCGCAGGTCGACGCCGTCCAGGCGAATGGCGCCCTTGGTGGCATCGTGGAAACGCAGCAGGAGCTTGGCCACCGTCGACTTGCCCGAGCCCGTCGAGCCGACGATCGCGGTCGTCTGACCGCGGCGACAGGTAAAGTTCAGATCGCACAGCGTGTCCTCGTCGGCGTCGTCAAAACGAAACGACATATGGTCGAACACGGCGACCGCGTCGGCACTGTCAACAGGCTCCGCCGCGCACGTATCCAGCGTGCGCTTGCCGTCCACAATGCTCGGCTCAATCTCCAACACCTGTTGCGCGCGGTTGAGGCACGCCGCAGCGCGCGGAAGCGTCAGAATCACCATCTGCGCCATCATCACAAAGAACAGGATCAGGATCGCGTATTCCAGTACGGCCGAGATGCTGCCGATTTGCATGGCATGGGCGCCCACGCGGTTGCCGCCCACCCACAGCACCGCCACCTCGGCGATGTTCATCAAAAAGAAGCTTGAGCTGTCGAGGCCCACAAACAGGTGGTTGACTTTGATGGCGTTGGCGGCGTAGTCGCTGAACACCTCGTCCAGGCGCCGCTCCTCGTGACGCTCCTTGTTAAACGCACGGATGACGCGCACGCCCACGATGTTTTCGCGCAGCACCACGTTCATGCGGTCGATAAAGCTCTGCAAGCGCATAAAGATCGGAGCCGCGTTGGCAACCGTAAAGACCGCCGCCACCAGCACAATCGCAACCACGACGCCCAGAAGCGTGCCCATGGCAGGATCGATAAACCAGGCGAAGATGATGCCCGCCACAGCCAAAAACGGCACGGGCAGCACCAGCTGAATCGTCTGCAGAATCGCCTGCTGAATCACGTTGATGTCGTTGAGCGAGCGCGTGATCATCGATCCGGTGCCAAAGCGCTCAAAGTCGCTGGCCGCGAGCTCGAGCGACTTGTCGTACACGGCATTGCGGATATCGCAGGCCACGTTGGCGGCCAAGCGCGCCGAAAGATAGCAGCCCAGCACCGCGCCGCCGCTGGCCATGCCGGTCGCGATAAGCATGTAGAGGCCATTGCGCAAAATGTAGTCGACATCACCCGTGGTGATACCGGTGTTGACCATGTTCGCCAGCATCGTGGGAACCAACAGCGTGCCGACGTTATCAACCAGCAGCACCAGCAGCGTCACTGCGATAAGCCCTCGATAGGGCTTCAGAAACCTCATTAACAGTCGCACGACTCCCCCTCACCTTGATTCTCGGCTTGGCTCTCGGCAGCGATATGCTGCTTAAATGCCTCGCACTCCTCACCGAGCACCTGAGAGAATTTTCCGATCAAGCGCATAATCTCGCCCTGCTCACACGGCTCAAGCGCGCCAAAGGCTCGCTGCTCGGCCTTGAGTGCCGGCAGCGCATAACGCTCGGCAAATCGCCTGCCCTCTTCGGTCAGGCTCACAACCTTGTTCTTACGACTGCCTTCGGCAAACTCCAACGTTGCGAAGCCCCGCGCCGTCAAGGTTTTAATGGCCGAGTTGATGGTCTGCTTGCTGTAGAACCATTCGCTTGTCAGACGGCTTACGGCAATACTGCCGCCCGCCGTGCTGGTATCGACGAGCATCCAGTAAGCGCAGTCCGAAAGGCCGCAGGCGCGCGAGAACTCCGAATAGATATGGTCGAGTCCATTGAGCAACCGGTCGAAGTCGACCAGCGTAACCGCACTATTCATCTATCCCACCATTCGATTGTCCGATTTTTGACCAATTTTATATCTCTAGATTAGTCCGAGTTTTGACTATCGTCAACAGGCTCTCCGCAAACGCGTGCACTTTTATGGCCTATCGGCAGAAAAAGACCGCCGGCGCAGGGGCGGCGCCAGCGGTCACGTGAAAATCGGGTTTTATTGCCTGTTAGGCAGCGACGGCCTCGTAGACCGTAGCGCCCGCAAAGCTGTCATGCAGGCTCTTGCCGCAAATCCAAGGCAGCTCAACAACCTCGCAGACCGTGTTGACCAGCTCGGAGCAGTCAGTAAAGTGGCCCTTATCGTTGAGGGCCTCGCAATCCTGAACACGCCAGTAGCCATCGGTGTGCGTGATGTAGTACTCGTGATCGTTGATCGACACGAAAGCGCGCGTCTTGGAACGCAGCAGCTTCAGAAATCCTTCGAAGTCGGTCTCGACGACATCTCCAGCCTGGAACATGATAGTTACCTCCTGGCCCGGCGCCACCACGGCGCATTGATAAACGTTGGCACTCCTTTAGTAAAACCTTTATCAGAGGTTATACGTTCGTCATTTAGGCAAGTGGTAAAAAACCGCAGGGTAGACGGGATAAAACGTTTAACCATCCCATTTGTTTGTCACATTCTGAAGGTACTTTTATGCAAACCTACTTTCCCAATTGGAATCTATCCTTTTGGCCGGGCAATTGACCGTCTATCGTTTGAGCCCGACGGGTATGAACGGGGCATCTGCAACGCCACTACAAGGAGGCACCATGGAGACTATCGAAGCGCTCATTCACCGCCGCAGCTGCCGCAAATACAGCGATCGTCCCGTCGAGGCCGAAAAGCTTGCACGTATTATCGAAGCCGGCCAATATGCACCGAGCGGCATGGGCCGCCAGCCGGTGACGTTTGTCGCCGTCACCGATCCCGCGACCGTCGAGCGTCTCTCGCAGCTTAACGCCCAAGTCATGGGTAGCAACGGCGACCCCTTCTACGGAGCCAAAACGGTTGTGGTGGTACTGGTCGACCGCAACGTGCCCACGCATCTGGAAGACGGCTCGCTCGCCATGGGCAACTTGCTCAACGCCGCCTATGCACTGGGTGTCGATTCATGCTGGATTCACCGCGCGCATGAGGTCTTTGACTCGCCCGAGGGCCTGGAGCTGCTGGCCAGCTGGAGCCTGCCCGCCGACGGCAGCCTGCGCGGTGTCGGTCACTGCATTCTGGGCTATGCCGAGGACACGCTACCCGAGCCCAAACCCCGCCGCGACAACGTCGTCTACGTAAGGTAACCCAAGAGCGTCATAGGGGTAGCTAATTTGGGACGAGGCTATTTTAGCCACCCCACTCGCAACTTATCTTGCCGATGGAGTTGTCGTCGTTTCGTTCGTGTGGGTCGTTTCGGCGCCGTCGCCCTGTTCGCCCTCGTCCTTTTGAGCGTCGGCGATGGTGGAGGCTGCCGCGACCATGCCGCGCTGGGGCGCGACGCCCGTCTGGGTCTGAGCGCCCTCGACAACTTCTGTGCCTGCATGCGCGAGCTCGGGCGATTTAAACACCGCGTCCAAGTTGGCGCCACCGCCGGCGTAGCCAAGCGCAGCGAGTGCGATGACGATCACTGCAACGACGACCGCGATCGGCACATAACGATGCCAACCAGCAGGATTGAGCCCACTGCGGCGAGCCGCCCCGCGGCTGATGTAGCCGAGCGTGCCGTCGTGCTTGAGCTTTGAGCCCACCACGCGTTTGCGGCCCCACAGCGAGGACTCTGCCTGCATTGCCAAGCGAGCACCTGTCGAAGGATAGCCGTATTTAGTGCGCTTGAACGAGCCGTCAAACCCCGAGGCGTGTTTGCCCCACGTCACCGATGTTGTGCGTCGGTTAACCGGCGCGGCACTCCGCCTTCTGCGGCTCGGTTTTGTAGTCTCAGCCATACGCCCCCGCACGCCGTAACCAAATCGAAACAATAACGCTTTGGACTGTAGCACACGCGTCGCGCGCGGTCACGGGCGCCTCGCTCAACGGTCATCGTCCTTCAGCAAGCGCCACAGCGTTGTTCGGCTTACGCCCAGCACCTCCGCCGCACGGGTCCGGTTGCCGTGGAGATGATCTACAACCAGATGCGCGATATCTCGCTCGGTATCGGCCAGCGGTCGCAGGATATACAGGTCGCTTTCGAGTGTCGGGGCGCCAAAGGTTGCGGTCTTAATCACGTCCTCTTGGGCGAGCACTTCCTCCGCCACAGCGCGGTCCACCGTGCCCGCCCCCACCAATATATACAGTCGTTCCGAGACCTCGCGGAGCTGCAGATAATTGCGCGGCCAGCGGTAAACATCGAGCGTCTTTGCCGCCGCGGCAGACAACGTGGGCGCTGCCGTCCCAAATGCATCAGCGAGATATTCCAAATAGCGCGCAACCTTCGTCGACGCGGCTCCCTGCTCGGCGATTGCCGGCGCCACGCTCACCGCACAGGCGAAGCGCTCAGTCACAAAGGCAGCTTGATCACTTTCGCTGCCGCCCGGCATGTCATTCGCCGTCAGCACCACATGGCAGCGCGTCGCCAACGCGGTGTCGGCCATCGTGGAAACGAGCTCGCGGAGACGCTGGGGGCCAACCGTGTTCCAGCCCTCAATGCAAAGTGTCAGCCCCGTTTGGAACAACGGCGATTCGGCGCTTTTGAGCACGTGGCGCCAACCGCGATCGGTAAGCTCATCGAGCGCAACGGCAACAAAGGGTTGATCGGCAAAAGGACCGTCCAGATAGAGGCGCTTGGCGATCTCGACCTGACCCGCTCCCAGCTCGCCCTCGAGCATAAGGGGCACGCCGCGCGCGTAACTCTCGGCGACCGGCGCAGCTACCGAGGCCGCCCCCTCAACGATGCCGTACGCGCTCGATTCGTAGCGGGCCTCAACTTCGTCGGCGTTGAGCCACTCGATGCCCGCATGTGCCGCGGCGCCGCGTACCTCGCGGACCACGACGACCCAAAGGCCCCCGCCTTCTTTGTCGGTGGGGCGAACGGTCAGGCTCAGGCGCGTACCCGCACGCCCCATAACCAGACGCGCGCCGTCTCCTATACGGTCGAGGCGCTCAGCGACAAAAGCCGCCACATCCCGCTCAAGCGCCGCGTCATTCATGGTCGAAATCGCGACGTCCCCACGCGCATCGATTGCCAATGCCGAGGCCCCGGCAGCAGCCAGGGCCTCGGTCAAGATGTTCAGCTTGGCATCGCTATCCATGATTTGCCCCTGTCCGCGGCGACGTGCAACCGCCGACGGTCGCACGACCGAGTGTTTCAAAATTGAACGATATTGCTCACCAAACACTATAGGGCAGAAAGCGCCGCCCTGCGAGTATAGGTGTTGCCCCGCATCGCCATCCTGGCGGGGCGATAAGAGCTCTTCGGGACTTATAAACCTGCGGACAAGCCATACCCGCAAGAGCTCCTATCGCTCCACCGCAGGCATGCGCTCACCAGCAACCAGCACGCAAATAAGCTACTCCTCTACCAGATTCCCAGCACGTGCTGCATTCCCAAACTCATGCACGCAATGCCAATCCAGCAGCAAAAGCCCAGCGCGATGGGCTTGCCGCCCTTTTTGACCAGCTCGACGATATCGGTATTAAAGCCAATAGCCGCCATGGCCATCACGATAAAGAACTTCGACAGCTCCTTGATGGGCGCCGTGATGGACACGGGAAGCTGAAGCACCGTGGTGATTACGCTCGCCAGCACAAAGAACAGCACAAACATGGGAAACGCGCGTTTAAGCGAGAACGTGCTTTTGGCGTCGCCGCCGGCCTTGCGCGCCAGATGCATCTGCCAGCATGCGAGGACCAACGTGATGGGAATAATGGCCAGTGTCCTGGTGAGCTTGACCACCGTGGCGCTCTCGAGCACATTGGCGCCGGGATGCATGCTGTCCCAAGCGCTCGCCGCAGCCGTTACGGACGAGGTGTCGTTGATGGCGGTGCCGGCAAACAGGCCAAAGCCCTCGTTGGTCAGCCCGAGCATACCGCCGAGCGTTGGAAACACGAGCGCCGCGATAACGTTAAACAGGAAGATGACCGAAATAGCCTGGGCAATCTCGCGATCGTCGGCATCGATGACGGGCGCGGTCGCGGCGATGGCAGAACCGCCGCAAATCGACGAACCCACACCCACAAGCGTCGCGATCTTGCTCGGCACGTTCATAACGCGGCAGAGCACAAAGGCGATGACAAGCGAGGTCGAGATCGTCGCCACGATAATCGGCAACGACTGGGCGCCCTTGGACAGAATCTGGGAGAGGTTCATGCCAAAGCCAAGCAGGATAACCGCGTACTGCAAGACTTTTTTAGACGTATAGGTGACACCAGCGGCGAGCTGTTCGCGATGATTCTTGGGAAAGACGATTGCCAGAACCATGCCGAAGAGGATGGCGAATACCGGCCCACCGACCACCTCAATCTGTTTGCCGAGCAGCGTTGCGGGGATAGCGATGATCAGGCAGAACAAGACGCCCTTCCAGCGCTCGCGTACGATATTCGCCAGTTGCATATGGGATTCCTTCTTTCTCTTTCACGTTTGCGACGGCTTATGATACGGCAACATTGAGCGCAGCCTTGCGCAAACAAAGACTAAGATGCCGCAATAGTTCTTGGGCAACAGCCGAATTACCCACCGCGGAAAGCTGATTCGCGGCATAATTAACAACTGACATATGAGTTTGATAGAACAGTTGCGAGGCGCTATGGAAGAATCGATGCACGTCGGCGAGCAGGAAACGAGCCTACAGGACCAGTCCTACCACACCATTCGACGCAAAATCGTCTACCTGGACTACAAGCCGGGCGAAAAGCTGGGCGTCAAGCAACTTTGCGACGACCTGGATATGGGTCGCACGCCCGTGCGCGAGGCTTTGGTTCGCTTGGCGCAGGAAGGCCTGGTGCGCACCGTGCCCCAGAGCGGCACCTACGTCTCACCCATCAACCTCACCCTTGCCGAGAGTGCCTGTTACATCCGCGAGCATCTGGAAAAGCAGGTGATTGTGGAGTGCTGTGCGCGCGCCACGTCGACCGGCATCGAGCAGCTCGACCGCGCCATCGTGCTGCAGGAAAAGGCCATGGCCGAAGAGGATCGCATCGGCTTCTTTTTGAGCGACAACCTCATGCATCACATGATTTTTAGCATCGCATGTCGCAGCACCGTGTGGTCGTGGCTCGAAGAGACCAATGCCGACCTGGAGCGCTTCCGCTGGCTGCGCGCCGCCACGCAGGTTCTCGACAATCAGGACATCGTGAACGAGCACAAGCAGATTCGCCGCGCTATCGCCGGTCGCGACCCCATCGAAGCGAGCTTTTTGGTCAGCAAGCACCTGCACATGATGTTCCGCAACCAAACCGAGGTTCTGGACCAGTTCCCCGAGTACTTCGAGACCAGCAAGCTCCGCTAACCTGCCAAAAAGGGACAGGTTTATTTTGGCAGGTTTTATCTGGGCAAATACAACAAGGCCCGACTCCGTCATGATGCGGAGCCGGGCCTTAGTCGCTAGAACGGCGGAACCAACTACTCTACCGTGACGCTCTTGGCCAGGTTACGGGGCTGATCGACGTCGCAGCCGCGCAGGATGGCGACCTCGCGGGCGAGCAGCTGCAGCGGAACGCTCGCCGTAATGGGACTGAACACGTCGCGGACTGCTGGCACACGGATGATGCAGTCGGCGATCTTGTTGATCTCCTCGTCGCCCTCGGTGGCAACGACGATGACCTTGGCACCGCGCGCCTTGCACTCCATGAGGTTCGACACGGTCTTGTCGTAGGTGGCACTCTTGGTGGCCACAGCGATGACAGGGAAGCCCGGGTCGATCAGCGCGATGGGGCCGTGCTTCATCTCGCCGGCGGCGTAGGCCTCGGCGTGCAGGTAGCTGACCTCTTTGAGCTTGAGCGCGCCCTCGTAGGAAATAGCGGCACCCATGCCGCGACCCACGAACAGTGCGGACTGCGCGTCCTTGCACAGCAGGGCGGCCTCATGCACGGCCTCGGTCTGGGTATCCAAAATCCACTGGATCTGCTCGGCCGTATCGGAAAGCTCGCGGAACAGCATGCGCGCCTGCTTGGTGGTCAGGCGGTACTTGACCTGCGCTAGCAGCAGGGCCAAAAGCGTAAGGCTCACGACCTGGCCGATGAAGCTCTTGGTCGAGGCGACCGCGATCTCCTTGTTGGCCTTGGTGTAGATGACGCCGTCGCTCTCACGCGCCACGGGGCTGCCCACCACGTTGGTGATGCCGAAGACCTTGGCACCCTTGATGCGCGCGTCGCGAATGGCGGCAAGGGTATCGGCCGTCTCGCCCGACTGGGACACGGCAACGACAAGCGTCGTCGGCGTAATGATGGGATTGCGGTAACGGAACTCGCTGGCCGCCTCCACCTCGGTCGGGATGCGAGCCCAGCCCTCAATGAGATTCTTGGCAATGAGGCCGGCGTGATAGCTGGTTCCGCAAGCGATCACGTAGACGCGGTCGATGTCGTTGAGCTCCTCGAGCGAAAGGCCCAGCTCGTCGATGTCGAGCTCGCCGGCCGGCGTCATACGACCGACTAGTGTGTCGCGCACGACGCGCGGCTGCTCGTGGATTTCCTTGAGCATAAAGTCGGGATAACCGCCCTTTTCTGCCATGTCCAGGTCCCAGTCGATGTGGGTGACCTTGGGCTCGATAACGTTGCCGGCCTCATCGGTGTACTCGACGCCTGCGGGCGTGAGCTTGGCAAACTGACCGTCCTCGAGCACCACGACATCGCGGGTGGCGTCGATGAGCGCGATGACATCGGAGGCGACATAGGCGCCGGTCTCGCCCGCGCCGACCACGATCGGGGAATCCTTGCGGGCCACGGCGATCACGCCGGGCTCGTCAGCGCACACGGCGGCCAGACCATAGGCACCGACCACGTGGGTGCAAGCCTCGCGCACGGAGGCCATCAGGTCGTGCGTCTCGGCATAAGCCTCTTCGATCAGATGCGCGAAGACCTCGGTATCGGTCTCGCTCTTAAAGTGATGGCCGCGGTCCCCCAGCTCTTCGCGCAGCTCGGCGAAGTTCTCGATGATGCCGTTGTGGACGATGGCGATACGACCGTCGCAGCTGGTGTGGGGGTGAGCGTTAACGACGGAGGGCTTGCCGTGGGTGGCCCAACGGGTGTGGCCGATACCGCAGGTAGCGTCGCTGTCGATGTTGGAAAGCTCGCTCTCCAGGCCCGCAACCTTGCCCACGCGGCGGATGACGTCGAGGTGCGCCGCGGCGCCCTCGCCCACCTCGAGCGCGACGCCCGAGGAGTCATAGCCGCGATACTCCATGCGCTTGAGGCCCGTGACCAGGATGTTCTTTGCAATATCAGAGCCGGTGTAGCCGACGATTCCGCACATAGGATAAATCCCTTCGTTCGCGTGACTGCAAGACGTCCACGCACAGGGGGCGCTGAGACGTATAACGTTCGAGTATTGTACTCACGCAAGCGCAAGCTGATATACCAGAAGTGGTATCTCAACTTAGATACCACCCGATGCACACATGCCCAGCCGGTCCAAACCACCACAATGGGGACAGGCACCTTTGTGGTGGTTTTGGGCGTCGCGGCGGCCTATCCCGGCGAAAGATCTCGATCTGTAACATCTGGGCCGCAATAAGCCGGCTTAGTGTTACAGATCGAGACATTACGGTTCGGCCCCTGCACTATGTCTCGATCTGTAACAGGTAGAGCCGGTTTTGCCGTCCAGATGTTACAGATCGAGACAATTGAAGGCCCGGGCAGCTCAAGCCACCACAAAGGTGCCTGCCCCCTTCGTGGTGGTCGCGCCGGCAACGGCGTTTCCCCAGATAAAACCTGCCAAAATAAACCTGTCCCTAATTGGCAGGTTTTGACACCCTGGGGGCGGGCGATGCTACAATCGGACTTGTACTTGAAACGCATCAAAGGGGCCGCCATGGCAAAGGTAAAAATCAGCGACGTCGCGCGCGAGGCCGGGGTTTCGTTGGGCACGGTTTCCAACGCGCTCAACCACCCCGAAAAGCTGCGCCCCGAGACCCTCAAGCTCATCAACGAGACCATCAATCGCCTTGGCTACCTGCCCAACCAAAGCGCTCGCCAGCTGGCCGGCGGCACCACTAAGTCCTTTGGCCTGGTCCTCCCCCGTCTCGATCACGGCTTTTCGCTCCAAATCGCCAGCGGCGCCCACAACGAGGCACGCAAGCACGGCTATGACTTGCTCATCGCCAATGCCGATAACGACGATATTCTCGAGGATCATTACCTGCGCTATTTTATGGGCACGCAGATGTCCGGCGTCATGGTTCAGCCCATGGCGTCCCTCGATTGGCACCCCGCCATGACCAAGACTCCCGTCCCCATCGTCCATTTGGACGTCCATTGTTCAGAACCCGGTTACTACGTGGCCGCCGACAACGAGGCACAGGGGCGCATTATCGCCGAGCTCGCCATCGCCCGCGGCGCACACCGCATCGTCGTTGTAGGCCGAGCGGCATTTATGCAGCTCACCCTGCGCGTCCTTGGCATCCACAAGGCCCTTGCCCTGCACCCCGATATCAAGATCGAAGTCATCGACGCCGGCGAATGGAATACCGCTGCCGACGGCTACAGCATCGGCGCCCAGATTGCCGAGCGCTCCGGCGACGAGCGCCCCGATTTTGTCATCGGCCTGACCGACGTACTGGCGTCGGGCGTTATCTCGGCGCTGATAGACAAAGGCATCTCCGTCCCCGAGCAGGTCCGCGTGGCCGGCTGCGACGGCAATCCACTTGCCTGGAGCGGGTCGGTCCCCCTTACCACCGTGGCGCCACCGGGCTACGAAATTGGCCGCAAAGGCGTTCAATTGCTCATGGAGCAAATCGAGGATAAACCTGCCGCCAAGACCAAACGAGTTCGCATCGGCTCCGCCGCGCGTACCGTCACCACGGCCACGGCCACCGAGGACATTAACCGTCAGGAGCTCGTGCGCCCCTTCTTGCTCGAGCGCGTGAGCACCCAAAAGGCCGAGCAGCACCCGACGGGCTCATCCGCGGCCCCAATAACCGACATCAACCTGGGCGCCTACTTGTAACAAAAGAACGCCGCAGTGGAAACAGCCCCGCTGCGGCGTTTTTGCTGGCCCCATGTGCCCTCCCCGTTTAGCCGGACCTGCGGCTACGAATATTTATGGAATGTAATCCATTTTTCATTAACTTTTTTGTTAAAATAGACTCAATTCCATATTTTTAGATATTTCCTATAAGTATTGATTTTGCTCCAGTTTTTTCTCGCCAAGAAAGGGGTTTCATGAATCTGATTGATCGCAAACAGTACCTCGACTGGCTCATTTCGTGGAAAGACTCGCACGTCATCAAGGTCGTTTCGGGCGTGCGAAGGTCCGGCAAATCAAAGCTATTCGAAATCTACCGTAGCTACCTGCGCGATCATGGAATCACAGGCGAGCAGGTTATATCCCTCAACTTTGAAGACCTGGAGTTCGAGTCGCTTACGTCGTATAGAGCACTCTACGACTACATTTCCGCCAGACTCGTCCCCGATAAGATGAACTACGTTTTTCTGGACGAGATACAGCACGTCGAGCATTTCGAAAAAGCCGTCGACAGTCTTTTTATCAAGGACAATGTCGACCTCTACATAACCGGTTCCAACGCTTATCTGCTCTCGAGCGAGCTGGCAACTTTGCTCTCCGGCCGCTACGTAGAGCTCAAGATGCTGCCCCTATCCTTTAAAGAGTTTTGCTCGGCAAAAACCAATGACGGAAAGGCTCCCGCGCAGTTGTTTGACGAGTACATCATCCGGGGCTCTTTTCCCTTTATCGCCGAGACGGGTATTCAGGGACCCCAGGCGCGCGATTATCTTATGAGCCTCTACGATACCATCGTCATACGCGACGTTATCGAACGCCTGAAGGTCTCGGACGTCCCGACCCTGCGCGATATCACCAAGTTCCTACTCCATAGCATTGGAAACCGGATCTCGATTAAAAAAATCTCCGACACGCTCTCGTCCAACGGCAACAAAACCGACCAGAAAACCGTAGCCAAGTACCTCAAAGGCTTAACAGACAGCCTTGTGCTGTACTATGCTCCGCGCTATAACGTGCGCGGTCGGCAGCTTCTTACAACAAACGGCAAATACTACGCCGTTGACCTTGGGCTTAGAGGCGCTCTTGTCAAAACCCAAAGCAGCGATATCGGTCATATCCTCGAAAATGTTGTCTATCTCGAGCTCCTACGCCGCGGATACGACGTCTACGTGGGCGATATCGACGGTGGGGAAATCGATTTTGTTGCCCTACGCTCAGACGAGACGGCCTATTTTCAGGTTTCAGCCACCACACTCGACGAAACCACCCTCAATCGAGAGTTGGCCCCCTTTAAAAAAGTCCGAGACAACTACCCCAAGACGCTTCTTACGCTCGACACGCTGTTTGCGAACGCGAACTACGAAGGAGTCCGCAAGCGCAACGTGATCGACTGGCTCCTGGAGTAACTTGTAGCGTCATAACCCTCCGCCAGCTCCTTACCAAGGCCGCAGCCTCAGTCGCTTAAAGCACAATGCCCCTCTTATCGGCCAAAACAGCAATCTTGGCGTGATAAAAGGGGCTGACTGCGTCAGCGCTTCCACGCAGGCGCCGTTGCCGTCACCGTCCCGCGGGATCGGGCGCGGGACATGGCGACTCGCGTACAAACGCTAGCGCACAGCCTTGACCGCCGCCGGCAGATCGAACAGCGTATCGAGCACGGCCTCGCAGCCATCCACCACGTCCTGCGGCAGCGGCACGATATCGGGAACGGCAAACACATGGCAGCTGGCCGTGATGCCCGAGACGCAGCCGTTGCGTGAGTCCTCGACCACGGCGCACTCCTCGGGGGCAAAGCCCGCGCGCTCGCAGGCGAGCAGGTACATCTCGGGATCGGGCTTGCCGTTCACGACGTCCTCGCCGCAGGTCACCGTCTCAAACTTGTCAAAGAGGCCGACCGTCTTGAGGTTGCGCTCGGCCGTAACGTGACGCGACGACGTCGCAAGGCCCACGTGATAGCCCGCAGCCAGCAGCTCGTCTAGGCACTCGGCGGCGCCGGCCTTAAGCTCCAGATCGGTCTTGACCATCTCGTCGCGAATCTCCCTATGGCGACGATAGATTGCCTCAGCGGTTTCGCAGCTGCCGTAATGCTCATCAAGGATCTCCATGACATCGGGCAGCGTGCGACCGATAAACTGATGGATCAGCGCATCATCAATCGCGAATCCCAGCTCGGCCGCGCCCGCCTTCCACGCCTTGATACCCAAACGCTCGGTATCGACCAGCGTTCCGTCCATGTCAAAAATAACGGCCTTGATCATATCGGTCCCCCATCGACTCTCGCTGTCGCATTGCCGCAACTCTACCGCATTTGGCAACTTGTATATAACGTATATACCATATTGCACTTTCGTTACATAGATAGAAGTCTTATGGCAAGTAACGCATTAGGATTATAGTTTTCGATTGAGTACTCAACGATAAGGATCGTTTCATGATTTTAGACACCACGGCACCCGCAGAGGAGCTTCAAGACAAGCTATCGGCGCTCGAACAGCTGCTTTTGGCATACGGGCGCGTGGCTATCGGGTTTTCCGGCGGCGTTGACAGCAGCTTTTTGGCCGCCGTATGCGCCCGCATCATGCCTACCAACACCCTCCTCGTCCATCTCACCACGCCGCTCATCGGCACGCCCGAACAGGCTTCGTTTGAACGGTCCGTTGACGGGCAAACCAATGAGGGACCGCATTTTAAGCTCCCCGTGCTCAACCTCTCGGTCGATCAGCTGCAGCTCCCCCAGGTAGCCTGCAACGACGCCGACCGCTGCTACCACTGCAAGCACGCCGGCTTTACCGCCATCGTCAACCACGCCAGGTCGCTCGGCTTTCCCACCGTCATCGATGGCAGCAATGCAAGCGATCGCGGTGACTACCGCCCCGGCATGCGTGCGGCAGAAGAGCTCGGCGTACGCTCCCCTCTTATGGAGGTCGGCTTTACCAAGGACGAAGAGCGCGAGTTGCTGCGTGCATGGGGCTACCCCGTCTGGAACCTGCCGGCAGGCGCCTGCTTGGCCACGCGCATCCCCACGGGCGAGGAGCTTACGCGCGAGAAGGTTGATTTAATCCGCGCCTGCGAGGATTACCTGCACGATCTTGACCTGGC
>DXZZ01000043.1:0-14052 GCA_019419425.1 Collinsella sp.
CTGCGGAAACGCGGGGCCCGTTCAGGCTGTTGCGTTGAGATTGAAAATCAACCTCGGCGGGGTTGGCACCGGGGCAAAGCGCGCGAGGTACAGGTGTAAGATATGCGACAGATTGTCGAGTGTTGTCTTTGCCCTGAGGATGGCGATACCAGTGGACCTTCGCATTAAGAAAACCTACCGCGCCCTGTTCGATGCCTTCACCGAACTTCTCGAGGAGCATCGTTTTGAGGACCTGACGGTTGCCATGCTGTGCGACCGCGCCATGATTCGCCGCACGACGTTCTACAAGCACTTTCGCGACAAGAACGATTACTTTGCCTTTTATATCGATGAGCTCATGTCGGGCTTGCCGCAAAAACAGCCCGATGAGGCCGGCGCAGTGTCTGCCGAGGACGTGCGCGCGCTTCGGCACGCGATTTTGGACGATGCCATGGATTTGATTCTGGCGCACGAGCAGCTCATGGATAACATTTTGGCAAGCAGCATGTCGGGCATGTTGACCAACGTTATTTGCGACCGCATTGCCCGCTCCATCCGCGAGCGTGTGATGAACGTGCTTGCCGAGGATGCCCTGGCCCCCGTGTCACTCGAGACGACGTCTGAGTTTGTCGCCGGCGGTATTATTCGACTTTTCACGATATGGTGGGAATCGGGCCACGATCTTGAGCGTCGACCTGAGATAGCCGACGTGGTCGATGCACTGTTCGAGCGAACCATGACGCCGGTGCATCATTAAAAGTGGCGGAGAGAGGGGGATTCGAACCCCCGGAACGCTCTCGCGCTCAACGGTTTTCAAGACCGCCGCATTCAACCGCTCTGCCATCTCTCCGTGAGTCGTAATGATAGCATCGTTTTGAATTTGCAACAGGGAAGGCGAACGATGACGAGCACCGAAATCGACGAGAAGTTCATGCGCGAGGCGTTGGCGGAGGCGCGCGCCGCCGCGGCGGTGGGCGAGGTGCCCATTGGCGCTGTGGTGGTGCGCGCGGGTGAGATTGTCGCGCGGGCGCATAATCGTCGTGAGCTCGATCGGGACCCTTCGGCGCATGCAGAGTTCGCGGCCCTGTGCGCTGCCGCTCGGTCGCTCGGTCGCTGGCGCCTTTCCGACTGTACGGTCTACGTGACGCTCGAGCCCTGCTGCATGTGTGCGGGGCTTATGGTTAACGCGCGCGTAGGACGCTGCGTGTATGGCGCGGCTGATGCCAAGGCGGGCGCTCTGGGTTCGCTGTATGACCTGAATGCCGATTCGCGCCTGAATCATCGGTTTAACGTGACCGCCGGCGTGCTGGCAGACGAGTGTCGTGAGGTGTTGAGCAGCTATTTTAGTAGGCTGCGTGGCACCGATGGTGCTGGCTGCGGTTGTGGGGCCGATCTTGAAGCACACGCCGCTCACGCCGCAGCACTTGCAGGTGCCGGTGAGGATGCTGGCACGGCGGTTGACTTTGGTCCTGCGTGCCGCCGACCCCGCCGTGTGCTGTTGGCGATCGACTCCTTTAAGGGCAGCGTTTCGAGCGCGCAGGCGGAGGCGGCGGTTGCCGAAGGCGTGCGCCGCGTTTGGCCCGATGCCGAGCTGAACGCTTTGCCGCTGGCAGATGGTGGCGAGGGAACGCTCGATGCCGTTGCCGCGTGCGGCGGTGAGATTGTGACCTGCGAGGTGGCAGGTCCCCTGGGCAAGCGCACGTCTGCCCGGATGCTGGTTGATGTCGAGCGCGAGTCCGCGGTCATCGAGATGGCCGAGGCGGCCGGCATTGGGTATTCGCCTTGCACGGAGTCGTCGGCGCTGGTTGCTACAACCTATGGCGTGGGCGAGCTCATGCTTCGCGCAGTCCGTGCTGGGGCAAAGACTATCTATATTGGTCTGGGCGGCAGTGCCACCAACGACGGTGGCGCCGGCATGCTGCAGGCGCTGGGCGCGCGTGTGGTCGATGATCAGGGATGCGATGTCGCCCCCGGTCTTGCAGGCCTTGAGCGGGTGGCGAGCGTTGATTTGGCGCCCGCGCTGCAGGCTTTGGATGGCGCTCGTATCGTTGTGCTTTCGGATGTCGAGAACCCACTCGTGGGGCGTCGCGGCGCGCTTGCGGTGTTCGGCGGACAGAAGGGTCTGCCGGCTGATGATGCCGAGGCGCTGAGCAGGTGCGACAGCTGGATGGTCGGCTACGGCCGCTTGCTCGACGCTGCGATTGCCGGAGCTCGAGCCCAGGGGTTGTTGCACACACCCGAGGGCGCACGGACATTTGGCTCGGTGCTCGGCGTGCCCGGTGCCGGTGCCGCCGGCGGCCTGGGCGCCGCGTTGTTGGCACTTGGTGCCGAGTTGCGTTCGGGCGTTGAGACCGTGCTCGACCTCGTGGGATTTGACGAGCGCGTGCGCGATGTCGACCTGGTCATAACGGGCGAGGGCAATATGGATGAGCAATCCGCCGCCGGCAAAGCGCCGGTGGGTGTGGCCCGCCGTGCCATGCGCTATGGCAAGCCGGTGGCCGCTGTCGTGGGCGGTCGCGCCGTCAACCTGGATGCGGTGTATGAGCAGGGCATTGACCTTGTACTGCCGATCTGTCGCAAGCCCATGGACCTGGAGCGGGCACTCGATCCGCAAGAAGCCACAACCAACCTCATCTGTGCCGGCGAGTCTGTTGCGCGAGCCTACGACCTCGGCCGCATCTAGAAAAGTAGTCTTTTTGCACTTCAGGTGTTGACGCCGCCATTTATGTGCCATTAGTAGATTGCTCTTCGTTCAGTTGTTCGCCAATTAATCATGCCAATTAATTACCATTTCGGGCGAAGACGTGGATTATCTCCATGATGGGCCTCTTTGGTCATAATGTTGTCTTTAACTGTCCTTAATCAATAGATCGCTCGTGGGAAGAGAAGGCGACACCAGAGGGGGAGAAGGGAATTGGAGAGGAAAGTTTTCGGCGGGGGGGGGGCAGAGAGTCGCTGCTCTCTGCCTTGCGCTGGTTCTCGGCTTCGGATGTTTATCCGTTGGCGCGACGGCCGGTGTCGCATATGCGGCCACGGAATCGCGGACTGCGTATACTGTGGAGGAGTTTGAGATCACCCAGGACGGCGTGACCTATTCGTGCGAGACCACGGATAAGGGCACGGCGGAAATCACAGGTATTGTTGCCGACGACAGTGTGACCGCGGTGAGTGTGCCCAGCTCCATCGAGCATGGTGGCCAGACCTACAAAGTCACCAAACTTTATTTCTCGTCTGGTATCGTGGCCAAGAACGTTGAGCAGCTGACGCTTCCCGACACGCTCGAAAAAATGTACGGAGGGAATTTCCGGAGGTTCGCAAAGGTCAAGGAGCTCCATATCCCTGGCTCCATCAAGAACTTCGCTTGCTCGCTGCAAAACGCTGGCTCGCTCGAAAAGCTCTATTTCGATGAGGGCGTCGAGGAGATTAGCGCCAACATGATGGTCTATGGCTGCAGCAACCTTTCGGAGATCGATCTCCCCTCAACCCTCAAAATGATTTCGGGCTCGGGCGCCTTCGAGGGGGCTACGGCCCTCACAGGCATCGAGTTTCCAAAAGATGTCGCCTTCTCCGACACCATAACGGGCGTGTTCGAAGACTGCACGTCTCTGACAAGCGTGTCGTTGCCCGCTTCGGTTACCAAGATCCCCTCGCACATGTTTGACGGATGCACCTCTCTCACGTCCGTCACCGCGCTGAGCGAAATCGAGTCCATCGGGGATGGGGCGTTTCGGACTTGCTCGAGTTTGACTGGGATCGATTTCCCAGGCACATTGAAGAGCATCGGATCCTCTGCTTTCCAGGGGTGCGCCAGCCTGGTGAGCGTGCCCAATCTAAGCAAGGTGACAAAGATGGGCTGGGGGGCTTTTTACGAGTGCAAAAATCTGCAGGCGTCCGTGGATCTGTCCTCGCTTCAGAACATTCCGGACAATGCGTTCTGCTACACACCGGTTAAGATCGTGGGGCTTTGCGACAGCCTGAAGAGTATCGGTGAGTGGGCCTTTATCCAGAGCAACGTCGCCGTCCAGCTTCCCAGGACACTTGAGACAATTGGCAACTACGCCTTCTATTACGGCACGTTGCCGGAGCAGCTTTCCATTCCGGATTCCGTGACTTCCGTTGGCACGGCGGCCTTCTCGGGCGTAGGTGGCGTGAAGGATGTGACGATCGGGCGCGGCCTCACCGAAATACCCTCGGGTATGTTTGAAGGCAGCACGGTTAAAAAGATCACAATCGAAAACAGCATGGACGACATCAAAGGCTCGGAGAACCTCCCGTTCTTTGGCGTCGATATCGTCTACACGCGCGAGTCCATCGATGACGGCGTCGGCGGTACCGTGAGCGATGACAGCACCAAGACCCTTCAGGATCTGGTCGACGAGGCCCCCTATGACAAGGAAACCGTCATCACCCTGAAAAAGCACGTGAAGCTTGGCTCCACGCTCACGATTCCTGCCGGGAAGATGATTAAGATCACGTCGGATGAGCCCTATACCATCTTGGCAAAGAAAAGCGGCTTCTCCGTACTGGTCAATGTTGCCGAGGGGGCATCCCTCGAGCTGTCGGGGAAAGTGTCCCTGAGTGGTCGCTACAACAAGGGCGCCATTATTTCTAGCAGGGGAGCGGTTGTGCTCTCTGACGAGGCCGTTGTGTGCGACGGCGCTGCGAACACCGTCAATACGGGTGTCATCGACGTGTCGGGAGACAAGGCTTCGCTTACCATGACGGGCGGCGTTATCGAGCAGTGCGAACTTAAGGACGCGTATTGCGGCGCTGTCCACGCGAAAGACGGCGCTCATGTTGTCATGAAGGGCGGCGTTATCCGTAAGAATCACGTGTCTTTCTCCGCAGACGGCGATGGTAATTACCTTTCGTCTACCGGCATCATGCTGATGGGCGATGCCCACCTTGAGATGAGTAACGGCAGTATCGAGGATAACGCCGGCTATCAGGGCGGCGCGGTGGTCATGTACAGCGAGGCTCGTAACCAGAGAGCCTCCTTTGAGATGACCGGTGGTCAGCTTGTGCGCAACAGAGGCTATAAGCTTGGGAATCGAACTCCCTCCGGCGCAGTGCACGTCGAAGGGAATGCCGAGTTTACCCTCAAGGGCGGCAAGATCGAGGACAATATTGCGTATTCTGATGGCAAAGGCGGCGGAGTGTGCGTGGTCGATCGCGGCCTGCAGCAGGGTGGTAGGGACCATACCGCTTTCACTATGAAAGGTGGCTCCGTATCGGGTAACTCCGCTTCCGCCGGCGGAGGCATCTATACCTATTCAGATGACGTCAAGCTCAGTGCGGGCGAGATCAAGGACAATACTGCTCGGAATATGGGTGGCGGCGTATATAGCGAAGGCAACGAGTATCTCGTCTATAGCACGCTCCATATCGAAAACGCTCTCGTTGTTGATAACCATGCGAAAAAGCAGGGCGGCGGCATGTGGTTCTGCCCGACCGGAGATGCCAAGGTCTACGTCCAGAACGGTGGCCTGATCGCCAGGAACTCGGCCGATGAGGCGGGAGACGACCTCGTCTTCACCGGCTTCAAAGACGCCAAATACAAACTGACCTTGGCCAACCGCGCTCCGGGCGGCGGAAAGGTCAGCTGGTACAGAGACGGTGGGCTGTTTAACCCCGAAGGCACTTATGCGGAAACAAACACCGAAATCCCGCGATTCTCTCCCGACGGTGGCAACGGCGAGCCCCTGTCCTTTACCGACGCCACGCCGAACGTCGCGCTTAAATCTGTGATGAGCGAGGATGTGTATAACCTCGGCCGCGGTCAGACGTCGCTGACGATCTCTGGCAATACGGCCGAGCGGGGAGGCGGCATCGGCGCCAACGGCGGTGTCATCATCGGCAAGTCCGAGAACATCGACATTCCCATCAAAAAGGTCTGGGAGAACCCCAGGATTCCCCATCCTAATAAGGTCAAAGTAAATCTCAAGAACGGCGATACCGTCATCGATTCGATCACCCTGAGCGAGTCCAACGACTGGAAGGGCGTCTTCTCCAACCTGCCCGCGGGCGCGCACTACACCGTGTCCGAGGACCCCGTCGAGGGCTATGACTCCGCGGTCACCGGCGACGCCGAGCGCGGCTTCACCGTGACCAACACCTCCACGGCCAAGGTCTCGGTGTCCGTCGAGAAGAAGTGGGTCGGCCCGGCGGCCGAGAAGGCCACCGTGCGCCTGCTCGCCGACGGGAAGGACACCGGCGAGTCGGCCGAGCTGTCGAAGTCCAATAGCTGGAAGCACTCCTTCGAGGGCCTGCCCAAGTACTCCAAGTCCGGCTCCGTGATCGACTACGCCGTGGCCGAGGTGCCCGTCGAGGGCTACAGCTCGAAGGTCACCGGCGACGCCGAGCGCGGCTTCACCGTGACCAACACTGTGAAGACGGGCGAGCTCGACGTCTCCAAGACCGTCGTGGCGCGCGAGGGCCTGGCGGTCGACGCGGACAAGATATTTAAGTTTGTGGTTGAGGCCACCGATGCCGCAGGCCGCAACAAAGTGTCCGGCACCTACGGTGACGCGACGTTCGAGGACGGCAAGGCGACCCTCAAGCTCAAAGATGGCCAGACGGCGAGGATCACGGGGCTGCCCGCGGGAACCGCCTACACGGTGACCGAACGTGCCGCCGATGGCTACAAAGCCGCGGTGAACGGAGCCGAGGGATCCAGGGCCGATGGCTCCATCTCGGCCGATCAGGTCGCCTCCGCCGCCTTCACCAACACCTTCGACCCCGCCCCCGCCACGGCGTCCGTCCCCGAGCTCACCAAGGTGCTCGCGGGCGGCCGCAAGCCCGGCCTCCAGGAGGGGGAATTCACCTTCGAGCTCTCCCTCACCGATGGCGCGGGCAATGTCCTCGAGGGCTACCCAATCGAGGCGAAGAATGACAAGGACGGCAAGGTTTCCTTTGGCGAGCTCAGCTTCACCAATCTGGGCACCTACCACGCGACCGTGACCGAGAAAGCAAGCGGCGATGTCCTGATTGAGGACGATGCGCATGCCTACACCTTCGACATCGCAGTGACTCAGACTGGTGCCGGCCTTAAGGCCGAGATCTTCAACGAGCGGGGCAAGAAGACCTTCACCAACACCTTCACGCCGCACGACAACACCAAGACCGTCACCAAGGCGGACGCCTCGGGTGCCAAGGTCAATGTGGATGGCAGGCTGGTGGGCGTGGGCGATACCCTCACCTATACCATCGGCTGGGCCAATAACAGCGTCGACGACAGGGGCGCCGCGCAGGCGGCTGACGTGACGGTGACCGATGTCCTGCCCAAGGGCGTTAACTATGTTGAGGGTTCTGCCGACGGTGCCGCCTACGACGCCGCGACGCGCACCCTTACCTGGTCGCTCGGCGAGCAGGCTGCGGGCGCCACGGGCACGCTCAGCTTTGACGTGAAGGTCTCCGCCGAAGCCGCCGTGGTCGACGACATCTCCAACACCGCCACGGTCAAGGTGGGGGAGAACGAATCCCAGACCAACACGACCCACAACAGCGTGTCCCGCGAGGGCAGCCTCACCGTCAAGAAGACGGTCGTCGGCGGCGACAGCCAGCGAGAGTTCGGCTTTACGGTCGCGCTGACCGACGGGGACGGCGAGCCCGTCTCCGGCACCTTCGGCAAGGGCGAGCACGCCGTGACGTTCGCGGACGGCAAGGCGAACTTCACGCTTAAGGATGGCGGGGAGAAGATTATCTCCGGCCTACCCGTGGGCGCGCACTATACCGTGACCGAGGATGCCGCCGAGGGCTACGCGACCACGGCCGAGGGGGCCGAGGGCACCGTGACCGAGGCAGGCGCGACTGCAGCGTTCACCAACACGTACGGAACGGCCACCGAGGGCAGGGACGTCTCCACCGCGGGACTCTTCACCAAGACGCTCGAGGGCCGCGACTGGGCGGAGGGCGATAGCTTCCAGTTCACGCTCGCGGGCGAGGGCGGCGCTCCCATGCCCGAGGGCTCCGCCGACGGCTCCAAGACCGTCAGTGTGACGGCCGCCGCCGGCACCAAGGCGGGCGATAGGGTCGCCTTTGACTTCGGCTCCATCCGCTACACGCTCAATGACATCAAAGATGCCGGGTTCGCCGAGGTCGGCGGCAAGCGCGTGCGCGCCAAGACCTTCACCTACACGGTGCGCGAGGTCAGGCCCGATGACGGCTCCGCCATCGCCGGCGTGGCCTACGACGACCACGTCGCCACGATGACGGTGACCGTGACCGACGACGGCTCCGGCAACCTTACGGCCACGACGCCCGCGATCGCGCAGGCGAGCGGCGGCGACTTCGTCAACACCTACACGACCAAGCTCGACTACTCGGCCCGCGCGGGTGTGCGCCTGTCCAAGACGCTCTCCGGCCGCTCCATGGAGGCGGGGCAGTTCGCCTTCACCGTGACCGCCGACGCCGAGACGGCCGCCAAGCTCGGCCTCAAGACCGAAAAGGACGTCTACGCCGTGGCCGCGGCCGATGACGGTGCGGCCGACCTGGTCGACCTCATTGGCGGTGCTGCGGGCAGCGACGTGAAGTTTACCGACGCCGACGCGGACAAGACCTACAGCTTCACCGTCACCGAGACCAAGCTCGGCGGCGAGGGCTACACCAACGACACCGTGCCGCGCACGGTGACCATCGCGCCCAGCTACGACGCCGCGACGGGTAAGCTCACGGTCACGACCACGGTTGCCAAGGACGGTGTCGAGGTCGCCCGCAGCGAGGTCTCCACGGCAGATGACGCCATGGCGGCGCCCGCGCCCGTGACGGTCGCGTTCCAGAACTCCTACGAGGCCACCGGAACGCTCGGCGGCGAGGGCAACGTGGCCATCAACGCCACCAAGACGCTGACGGGCCGCGCCGCGGCGGCGGGCGAGTTCTCGTTCTCCGTCCGCGATGCCCAGGGCAATGTGGTCGCGACCGCGACCAACCGGGCCTCCGGCGACGGCGAGGCCGTGGGACTTTCGTTCTCGCCCATCTCCTACACCACCGACGCTCTCGAGCAGATGGTGGCGGACGGCATCGCCACCAGGGCCGCCGACGGCTCCTGGGTCATTCCCTATACCGTTTCCGAGGACGGTACGGACCGGCTGCCCGCGGGCGTGACGGCGGCCGTGTCGAGCTTCGGCATTACGGTCAAGGTGACCGATAACGGTAAGGGCGGGCTGGATGTGGCCGTGGTCTACCCCGAGGGCTCCGACGGCACGCTGTCGTTTGTGAACGGCTATAGCGCCGGCGAGGCGACGGTCGACATCGCGGGTGCCAAGACGCTGGCGCTCGGCCAGGCCGGACTCGGCCTCACGCAGGCTGACATTGCGGGCAGGTACGCCTTTAAGATTGAGCCGCTGGACGGCGCGCCCGCACTGGTCGACGCCTCCGGCAAGACGGTGACCGAGGCGACCAACGACGCCGCCGGCAACGTCGAGCTGGGCCATGTCACGTTTAAGCAGCCGAGCGATCTCGATGGCGTCGAGATCGACGGTGACGGCCTGCGCACCAAGACGTTTGCCTACCGGGTGAGCGAGTCCAGTTCGGTCGACGGCGTGGTCAATGACGCGACGGCGAGCAGGATCTTCACGGTCAAGGTGGTCGAGGACACCAATGCGGGCACGCTCGCCGCGGAGATCCTGCCCGCAGAGGGCACGCCCGAGGGCAAGGGCGCGTTCGAGTTCACCAACACCTACGGCGTGAACCCGACGTCGAGCTCCGTCACCGACCAGATCAAGGTGAACAAGAGGCTCAAGGGCCGTGACCTGGCCGAGGGCGAGTTCGAGTTCCAGTTGGTCGAGCTTGCCGCCGACGGCAGCGAGAGCGTCGCGGCGACGGGCAAGAACGCCGCCGACGGCACGGTCGCGCTCAGCCCCGTCACCTACACCGCGCCCGGCATGCACAGCTACGAGTTGCGCGAGGTCGCCGGCACGGCGGGCGGCGTGACATACGACAAGGCGACGTACCGCGTGCGCACGACGGTCACCGATGCCAAAAACGGTACGCTCGCCGTCAAGCACGAGCTGGCGGATGCCGAGGGCAATGCCATGGGCGACACCTCGGTGACCTTTACCAACGGCTACGAGGCCGCACCCGTCACCCTCAAGCTGGGCGCCGCCAAGGTGCTCAAGGGCGCCGAGCTCAAGGCGGGCCAGTTTAGCTTTGAGCTCAAGAGCCGGGACGGCAAGGTCATGTCGACCGCCAAGAATGCCGCGGACGGCAGCGTCACGTTCGATGCGCTGACCTTCAAGCAGGCCGGCACCTACACCTTCACGGTGAGCGAGGTCGACGACGGCCAGGCGCACGTGACCTACGACAAGGCGGTGCACAAGATCGTCGTCACGGTGAGCGACGAGGCGGCAGACGGCACCAAGACGGGCTATCTGTCGGCGAAGGTCTCCTACGAGGGCGACGCCAACATGCCGCCGGTCTTCACCAACAGCTACGCCGAGGAGCCCGGCACCCCCGAGAACCCCGGCACGCCGGGCGGCGGCTCGGGCGGCGGTTCAGATAACGGCTCCGGCAGCGGCGCTAGCGGTGACGGCTCCAAGGGCGGTATGCCCGACACCGGCGACCGCAGCCTGCCGCTTGAGGCGCTCGGCGCCATGGCCGGCATCGGCGCGCTGACCGCAGCGGGCGGCGCGGTCCTGTACCGCAGGCGCCGCTAGCGATATGGACGAGTGGGGCGAATCCATCCGATGGGTTCGCCCCACTTGCCGTGGCGGGCGGGAGCAGGTAAGATATACCGAGCGCCTAGCGCGTTCGATGGGTTCGGATGACGACATGTTCCGAATCTGGTCAGGTCCGGAAGGAAGCAGCCATAAGGAGCCTCTGTCGGGCATCCGAATCCATCGAGTGCGCAGGCGTTTTTTGGTGCCGCGGCTACCCGCGAGTGCCGGCAGGGCGCTTGGTGTCTCGCTGGTCCTCGGCTTCGCCTGCGGGATCGCTCGACTACCAAGCGCCCTGCCGGCACTCGCGGGTAGCCGACCAAAACCGCCTGAAGGGTCACATTTATCTGAATAATTTAATCCCGTGCCTTTTGCTGCTCGCTGGCGTTGTCTGGGCATTGATGGCTACGTAGTTTAAGAGGCGGCGGTGCTGTTGTTTGAATTTTTGCAGTTAAAGAGGTCCGTTTCCCTAGGTGGGGAAACGGACCTCTTTTGTCTCTGGGCTTGTGGATTGGCGAAGACAATAACCGCTGGCAGCTATTTTGAGTTCTTGATGCGGCGTGTGGCAGTGGCGGTTATTCCGAGGCCTGCGGCGGCGACTGCTACGAGTGCGATTGCGCTCGGTGCTGTGTCGCCCGTGTTTGCGAGCTTGCCGGCGGTCGTATCTGCTTGCTTGCCGCTGCTTGTGTTCGCTTGCTTGGTGGAGCTTGGTAGGGCGTCTTTGCCGGTTGCAGGTGAGCCAACGGGCGGTGTCGCCTCGGCGGGTTGCGCTGAGCCGGAGGGAGGCACTGTCTCGGTCGGTTTCGCTATCTCGGGCGAGGTGGCCTTGTCTGCCGCGGCTTTCGCCTCTTCGTATGCCTTGCAGGCGTCGTCATAGGCCGTTTGCGCTTTTTTCAAATTGTCGAGGAGCGCATCTCGCCAGGCTATGAACTGGTCGGTATGGGCTTTATACTTCTCTGCAGCACGTTCACAGTCATTAACTTGTCTTTCCTGCCTTTCGAGGCGGCCCTTGACCTCGCGGAGCTCCATTTCGCAAAAGTCAACTCGCGCTTTTGCCGTTACGATCTCTTGGCGCAACTGCTTTATTTGCTGTTTAACAGTTTCGACAAGCTCCTCGTCGCCGAGCGCTTCGAGTGCCTTAAGCACCTCAAGTTTCTTGTCTAATTCTGCTTGGAGCTCGCTTACCCGGTTGATGGCCCCGTCGTATTTGGCTTGGGCTGCATCGATGTCCGCTTGCATGGTGGGAAGGAGTTCCCTCTCTTCGACGGCTTGCGCCGCCATCTTGTCGCGGAGCTCTTGAAAACGGGCAATGTCATCATTGAATCTCGCAATTTTCTCGGGACTTGCGGCGTCTTTTGCGGCCTCGAGGTTTTTGAGCGCTTCCTGCATGGCTGCATACGCTTTTTCTTTTGCGGCGGCCGCGTCTTCTGTCTGCGGGGCGCCCGAATTGCCGTTGGCGGCGCTCGTCTGCGAAACGGCCGCACCGGTGGGGGAACTGGTTTCTGCCGCGATCGCCGTTACGGGGGCGATTCCCGCGACAAGTGCCGCGGAAAGGGCGATGCCCACAGTTGCTCGTCTTGCTCTTCTTGCGAGAATGTCGTTCATCTCGGCACCTCATTTCAAGGGTCGGCGACTAACTTGGTAGCACTAATGTAAGTATACCAAGCGGTCGACCCGACACTGGCTGGGCGTGCGCGTGCCTTTCCGCTTCTTTGGAAACCGAATCCCATTAGAAATGACGAGTTGTTTACGCTTCTTTTGGGGTGGCGGTACTATCATGGTTCGAATTGAATGTGGATGATGATAGGGAGCGCCTATACATGATTGAGCTGCTCAGGCGTTTTGGCGGTAAGTTTCGCCGCTATATGGTGATTGGTCCTGCGTGCAAGCTGATCGAAGTGATCTTTGACCTGCTGACGCCGCTGGTGATTGCCCAGATGATTGATAAGGGTACCGGCGCACACGACGTGAACGCCGTCGTCCACTACGGTATGGTACTTGGCGCCATGGCTGTGATCGGCATCTCGTTTACGCTCGTCTGCCAAAAGATGGCGGCGCTCACCTCGCAGGGCATGGGCACCGACATTCGCGGCGCGCTCTACCAGCACATCAACAAGCTGAGCTATGCCGAACTCGACCGTTTTGGCACGCCGTCGCTCATCACGCGCATTACCAACGACGTCAACCAGGTGCAGCTCGCCGTGGCGCTGGGCGTGCGCATGCTCATCCGCTGGCCCTTCCTGGCGGCGGGCTCCATGGTCGCGGCCCTTGCCATCGACCTTAAGCTCGGCATCATCTTTTTGATTTGCACGCCCGCCATTGGCCTGGTGTTCTGGGTTGTCATGGCGCGCTGTATTCCGTACTACAAGCAGCTGCAGGCAAAGCTCGACCGCATCGCGCTTATCTGCCGCGAAGGCCTTTCGGGCGCTCGCGTGGTCCGTGCGTTTGTGCGTGAAGATCACGAGCGTGAGCGCTTTGCCCAAGCCGCCGATGACCAGGCCAATACTGCCATCGCGGTGGGCAAGCTCTCGTCGATTCTCAACCCCGTCACGTTTCTTGTGATGAACCTGGGCGTGTGCGCCATCCTGTGGGTCGGCGGCATCCAGGTCAACGTGGGCGAGCTCACGCAGGGTCAGGTCATGGCGTTCGTCAACTACATGACGCAGACCCTCACCTCCATCGTGTATGTCGCCAACCTGGTCGTGGTCTTTACCAAGTCGAGCGCCAGCGCGTCGCGTATCAACGAGGTGCTCAATTGCGTGCCGAGCATTACCGATGAGGGCAACCAGCCGGTCGCACTGCCCGAGCCGGGCAATGTCGCTCCCGTTCCTGCGTTGAGCTTTGACCATGCGAGCTTTTCGTTTGGCGTGGGCGCGGCAAATGCCGTGAGCGATGTGACGCTGGAGCTGCCGCTGGGCAAGACGCTCGGCATTATCGGCGGCACGGGCAGCGGCAAGTCCACGCTCGTTTCGCTTATCCCGCGCCTGTACGATGCGAGCGCTGGCAGCGTGAGCGTGATGGGCGCCGACGTGCGCGCCTGGCCGCTCGACCAGCTGCGCCATGTGGTCGCGACCGTCCCGCAGCGCGCGTCGCTGGTGAGCGGCACCATCCGCAGCAACCTGACCTGGCGTGACGAGTCAGCGACCGACGATGAGCTCTGGGCGGCGCTCGATATGGCGCAGGCCAGCGAATTCGTGCGCAACAAGCCGCAGGGGCTCGATGCCCCGGTCGAGGCGGGCGGTAAGAACTTCAGCGGTGGCCAACGCCAGCGCCTGACCATCGCGCGCGCCCTGGTGGGCTCGCCTCAGATATTGATCATGGACGACTCCGCCTCGGCGCTCGACTTTAAGACCGACGCGGCGCTTCGCCATGCCATCCGCGAGCGCAGCGTGCGCGGTGCCGCCGAGGGCGGGCTGCCGCT
>DXZZ01000044.1:0-13967 GCA_019419425.1 Collinsella sp.
GCATGTGCTGGGCAAAGTAGTCGGAATCGTGGAAGTGGATCAGGCCCTCATTGTGGGCATCCACGATCTCCTGGGGCAGTAGCACGCGCTGGGTCAGGTCCTTGGAAATCTCGCCGGCCATATAGTCGCGCTGGACGGAATTGACGGTCGGGTTCTTGTTAGAGTTCTCCTGCTTGACCTCTTCGTTATTGCACTCGATCAGCGACAGAATCTTGTCGTCGGTCGTGTTCTTCTGGCGCTTCAGGCTCTGAACGTAGCGATAGATGATGTAGTGGCGGGCGACCTCGTAGCAGTCGAGACGCATGATTTCGTCCTCGACCAAATCCTGGATCTCCTCGACCGAAACGGTGTGGCCCGCGTTCTCGCATGCCTCGGCGACGTTTTGTGCCGCGTAAACCACCTGGCGGTCGGTTAGACGAGAGCTCTCCTCGACCTCCAAGTTTGCGGCGCGGATGGCATTGACGATCTTATCGATGTCAAAGACAACCTCGGTGCCGCTGCGCTTGATGATCTTCATCCTCTTGCCTCTTTCGCGTCGTAGTCTCATTGCGCTTCAGAGCCAAACGATGCCCGGCAGGGCTTACCCCTGTCTTGCGGCGCCGTCGCGCAATCTGTGTTCTCGATAAACCATAGGTCCTCATGCGGACAATCCTCGCGGCCGATCAAGCGGCTCAAAGATCTATCCAAATGGGGCAAATAAGGTCCTCGTTCTCTGTCCGCCATCTATCATACGACAAAGAGGCATCTATATCCTGTATTCTTTTTTTAGTTCAAACACAACATATAGTGTTTCAGCAGGTCAAAGCAATTGGTCATTTTGCAGACGCATTTATTATGAGGGGTTCTTGGCAAGTCGGTAAAACGTTACCAACACGGCTACCTGCATGGCAGTTATAAAACCCCCTTAGTCAAGCCGCTGACAAATCCTACCAAAACCAAGCCGCTCGCGCCAAAAGAATCCAAAAGATTATGCTTGACCAACATGTTGCGGTCGTGCCTTGCCGAGCCCCATGTAACCGCTGCACGAATCCTTGAAAGATATGTGTATGCAAACAGAGAAGATGAGAGTTTTCTCGGATGACTACTGAGAAGCATCCCAGAAGATCAAAAAACTCGAAATATGGTGACGTATTTGGCGACCCATTTGGCGACCAAAACAAAACAGCCCAGAGGGCATAGCCTCTGAGCTGCGAACATTTGGTGGGCGTTAGAAGATTTGAACTTCTGACCTCTTCCGTGTCAGGGAAGCGCTCTCCCCCTGAGCTAAACGCCCAAATGGAGCGGACAACGGGGCTCGAACCCGCGACCCCAACCTTGGCAAGGTTGTGCTCTACCAACTGAGCCATGTCCGCTTACGAGGATTAATCTTACGTGATACCCGCATCCTATGCAAGAACTTTTTTTAAAAAGTTTTGCGACGCCCTCGCGAACCTCGCGAAGACATCAGCCAACAAGGAAGGCGCAGGCAAACGCAAACTCGCCGCAAGAGGCCCTTACATCTCACCGAGCATGATCCAGGCAGAGCTGTCCTGCGCGAGCCTGCCGTCTGCAAGCGGTGATGAAGTGAGCAGGACCCTGCCCGCCGGCAGCTCCACGGGTGCTGCACCGAAGTTCGTCACACACGCCCAGCCGTTATCGCGGCGATAGGCAATGACGCCGCCCTCAGCGCCCTCGGCACCATCCGCAAGGCCGGTGCGCCCGTCAAGATCGAGCCACGCAAGATCGTTGGCGCACCCGCGCAGCTTGCGCCGCAGCCAGAGGGCGTCACGATAGAGCGCAAGCATCGATGTCGGGTCCGTTTCTTCCCTATCGGCAGCATAATAGGAGAACCATGCAGGCTGCGGCAGATGAGGCGCCGCATCGGCGTCTGCCGGCGAAAACCCAAACGATCCGCCCTGCGCGGGATCGTCCGCCGCCACCCACGGCAGGGGCACACGACAGCCGTCGCGCCCCTTCTCGCGCTTCGGTCCGCGCGTATTGGTCGCAGTAGGATCTTCGAGTGCAGCCCACGGAATGTCAGCCACCTCAAAAAGGCCGAGCTCCTCACCCTGATACACGTATGCCGAGCCCGGAAGCGCCAGCTCGAGCAAAAGGGCCGCCCGCGCGCGGCGCTCGCCGAGTTCACGGTCCTCGTCATAAGACGACCCGTCGCGTAAGAGCCAGTCGAGCGCAATCTGGTGGTAGCGCGTCGCCTTGATTTGCGGCAGGGCATAGCGCGTCGCCACGCGCGGCACGTCATGGTTGGAGAGTACCCAGGTCGAGGCAGAATTGGATTCGATAGCCGCCTTCAAGCCCTCCTCGATTGCAGCGTGCATGTCATCATAGGTCCAAGTGGCCTTGGCAAACTCAAAGTTGAATGTCTGGCCAAGCTCGCTGGGACGCGCGTAGAGATACTGGCGCTCGGGCAGCACCCACGCCTCGGCAACGGCGCTGCGTGGCGGATTATAGCGGTCGAACACGCGGCGCCACTCGCGATAGATCTCGTGAACCTCGTTGCGATCCCACAGCGGATGGGTGCCGTCGTCAACCATGTCATCGCCCTCGGCGAGATGCCACTGGTCGAGATCATCGCGGTCGAGATCCTTGGCGAGACCGTGTGCCACATCAATGCGAAAGCCATCGACGCCTCGATCGCTCCAAAACGCCAGAACATCGCAAAAGAACGCGCGAACCTCGGGGCATGACCAGTCAAAGTCCGGCTGCTCGGGCGTAAACATGTGCAGATACCACTGACCGTCCGCAACACGCGTCCAGGCGGGGCCGCCAAAGTTGGCATTCCAATTGGTGGGAGGCAGCTCGCCATGCTCGCCGCGACCATCGCGGAAGATATAGCGGGCGCGCTCGGGCGATCCGGGGCCGGCGGCAAGAGCGGCTTTGAACCAGGGGTGCTGGTTGGACGAATGGTTGGGCACGATGTCGACGATGACCTTGATGCCGCGCGTGTGAGCCGCGGCGATCATGTCATCGAAGTCGTCAAGCGAGCCGAGACGTTGGTCGACATCGCAGTAGTCCGCCACATCATAGCCGCCATCGACAAGAGGCGATGGGTAAAACGGGCTCAGCCAGATGGCCTCGATACCCAGCCGCTCAAGATAGTCCATCTGCTGGGTAATGCCCGCGATATCGCCCAAACCCGAACCAGTCGAGTCCTTAAACGAGCGCGGGTAGATCTGATAAATCGCGGCATCGGACATCCATGAGCGCGAAGAAGACTTTTCTGTAGCCATGGGACGAGTCTCCCTTGCAACGAGGTTTTGCGAGATGCCCACGATGATACGCCCAAAGCGAACATTCGCGGCAAACAACGCCACGGCCACGCCCCAAAACGCTCGCTCCCTCTCGGGTTCGAGCCCATGCGATGGGTGCGAAAAAGCCCGGCTACCGTAGTAGTCGGGCTGCTGCGTTTGGAGCGGACAACGGGGCTCGAACCCGCGACCCCAACCTTGGCAAGGTTGTGCTCTACCAACTGAGCCATGTCCGCATATGTAAACAAAACGGGTGCCGGAGCGCCCGGATGTTGCCTGGAGGCGAAGCCCGGATTCGAACCGGGGGTAAAGGCTTTGCAGGCCTCTGCCTTACCACTTGGCCACTTCGCCGAAAAAGGACCGCTTGAGACGGTCCGGAAATGCAATGGAGCGGACAACGGGGCTCGAACCCGCGACCCCAACCTTGGCAAGGTTGTGCTCTACCAACTGAGCCATGTCCGCTTGCGGGTTATTAATTTACGCGAGTTACCCAAAAGACGCAAGTACTTTTTTCAAAAAAGTTGTTCGCCACATGCTCTTGGCAGATAAACATGCCAAAACGATTTACTAGGCGCACGATTCCAACGTTCCGCTAAACAGCTTTACCATCCGAACGCGCGTACCGGCACCATCAGTACGACGGGTAACCTCCACGTTGTCGACCAACATGCGCATGAGCTTGATTCCACGCCCGCGTTCCTCAGTCGTAACCGGTTCACTCGACCCGTCGATCGAATAGCCCGCCCCACGGTCGACAACCTCAATCACGACACGATCGCCATAGGCCTGAACCGTCAGGATGCATCCGATACCACCCGCATGGTCATACGCGTTGCCCAGCGCCTCGCCCGATGCCAATGCGACGTCATAGCGCTCATCACGCCTCAGGGGAAGCGATTCGAGTAGCTCGGCAATACGATGACGATAGTATGGAAGGTTCTCGATACCCTGGCGCACCTCGACACTCTTGCTCCAGCGAGGCAATTCCCCCACCGGAATGGCAGGAATCGACTCCCGAGCGAAGCCCGCAACATGGAGGATGTCGACAAGTCGGGCAATCTCCAAAAAGCGAATGACCTCATCGGAGGCGTTAACGAGCGAAAGCAGGCCCTCTCGCCTCATGAGCTCTCTGGCGCGTGTAAGCAAAAACGCCAAACCCGTCGAGTCGATAAAGCCCACGGCCTGGCAATTGATGACAACGCGGCGCACGCCCCGGTCGATCAAATTATCCAACCGTCGGCGCAGCGCGGGCACCGAGGCGATGTCGACATCACCCGGTGGCGTCAAAACCGCTATGTCATTCCACTCATTCATACGACCATGGTTCCCCAAAAGAGCTCGCTCGATGCACACATATCTACAACCGCGTAGGTTTCGCCCCTCAAGCGTCGCAGCCTACGATCGGCCCCGTAAAAACTCAAGGGACACCAACGCGATATCATCGTCCAGCGCCGACTCGGTAAAGCGGTCAAGCTCGCTCAAGACCTTACCGCAGATTCCCGATACGCCCTCACCCGAAACAGAGAGCAAAAGATCGCGAAGGCGTTGCTCGCCAAAGAAAGCACCAGAGCGATCGCGCGCTTCGATCGTTCCGTCGGTATACATAAAGAGCATGTCACCAGGAGCGAACGTAAAGACGCCCGTCTCGTACACCATACTCTCAAAGGCACCGATCACGCCCGATTGACACCCAAGGAGCTCCACTTCTCCCCCGCAGGTCTCGCCGCCACCAAGCGGCGTCGACGACGGCCGAATGACCATAGTGGGAGGATGTCCCGCAGAGCAATAGGTAGCGCGACCCGCCTTAAGATCGATCTTGGCGATAAAGGCCGTCACAAACGTCTCGACTCTCGAAAAGCCCATGAGCATGCTATTGAGCGAGCGAGCCATGCGGGCAGGCCCCGCACCCTCCCAGGCATAGGCCGTCAGCGCCGTCTTGACGAGCGCCGACATCGACGCCGCCTCGATTCCCTTGCCGGACACATCTCCCAAAATCATAACGGCGCAATCATCGGGAAGACGAACAAGCGTATAGAAGTCACCGCCGACCAGCGCCGAATTCGTTGCCGATAGATACACCGAATCGGCGGCGATTCCCGGAACGTCACCAAGCGAATTTCTCATGCCGATCTGAAGCGTCTGAGCGATATGACGCTCCTCGCGCTTTTGAGACTCACCCTCATAGATCAGCTCAAAATCGTGAGCCAAATGCACCATGTAGTCGTATTCAAGGTCGTCGATTGGTTCCTGGCTGCCATCACGGAGCAGCAAGGCGCGCGTTGTCGGCCCCTTTGCGACATCAGCGTGAACGATCGCATCGTTGTTTCGCTCGTCATCCGCCTCCGAGCGATAGCGCCCCGCCTCGATACCGGAGTCGACATACAGTCCCTGACACGGCAGGCCGTGGGCTCTCAGCCATGCACCCATAGGCGTGGATTCATCCACGCGCGTTAGGCGCACGTGCTTGAGATCGTCAGCGCTCGTCCCGCCCAGCACCGACGTCTCGAACCCATCGGAAGCTGATCCCAGGCGCGCTGCCGGCATCGTGACAGAAAAGAAGAGCGACTCCGGATCGCCCGGCAACGCTACGCGACTGCCGCCCTCAAAATCGATGACATAGGTTTCGAGACCCGCATCATACTCCACGGGGCAAAAATGACAGTTGAGCACGGCGCAAATTTCCGACGATACCGCGCGCGAAGCGACGACGGGATCATCAAGATAGGTAAAAAGCTCATCGCGCAGCACGTTGAGCGAACGACCAAGTTCTGCCGTGCGGCGCGAACGTAAGCTCGACGCCATGCCGACCATCTGAATAGACAGGTAATCGCAGATGACCTCGAGCACGTTAAGGTCATAGGCAAGTGGCGCCTGTGGACGTTTCCAACCGACCTCCAACACACCGAGCACCTGCGTGCCGTAAAACACGGGAAGACAGATCTCACTGCGATACGGAGGCATATCCTGCACGCGCAGCAAGTGTTTGGAACGATTGTCCAAATCCATGAACATACCCGAAGCAACCCGGTCGCCCTCAAGGTCCTGCTGGATCGACAGACGACAGGCACGCGACTCACGAAGCACGTAGGTCGGAATGCCCGCGCCGTACGGCATAAATTCGGGAAGGTAGCTATCATGCAGCTCCTTGGAAACACCGCGGAGCTTAAAACCGCCGCTCTCAGAAAAATAAATCGCAGCTCCAGAGGCATCGAGCGTTCCGACGAGCTGATTCAAAACGGTATCGAGCAAGCTGGGGAGCTCATCGGAGCCCACGGTACTCATAATGACCGAAAGGGTGCCCGAAAGGCGTTTATTCGCCACCCTAAGCTCCGATAGCGCACGTTTGAGCTGACGATCGTGGGAATACTGCTCTTCGATGCTGTGAAGCGCCACCAGGACGCGCGGCGCGCGGCGTCCAAAGATACGCGGAGGCGTAACGGAACCTGCGCGAACCAAGACGGGAATAAAGGACCCGTCGCTCAGCTTGAGCATCAGCTCGCCCTCGCAGCCATCGGTCTCAAACGGCAGACGATGTTCGGTCGCGCGCTCAAAGGCAGACGAGTACAGAACGTCCTTGACATCACCGTTGATGACGTCAGCGCGCTCCTCGCACATCAGATCGAGCAAACGATTATTCACATGCAGGATGGTTCCGTCGAGCTCACAAATGATGACAGCATCGCTCGTGATCTCGACCAGTTGGGCAACGTCTGCCCACTCGTTGCGCTCAAGCGTTTCCATCGTGGACCTCACCGTCTATCGGTAACAAAAAAGCCTCCGAAGAGGCTTCTCAAATGCGATGGTGTCGGAGGCGGGACTTGAACCCGCATGACCAAAAAGCGGTCACTAGCACCTCAAGCTAGCGCGTCTGCCAATTCCGCCACTCCGACATGCTATGTTGTTGATTCGCAGTTCGTTTTGTTGGACCCGCGCGTTCAACGAGGAAGATAATAACCTATGATTCGAGAACTGTGCAAGCACTTTTTTGAAAAAAGTTTACGAATTTGTAGATGCGCAGGTAGATCTGTATGTCCGGGTCGGAATGGGGGCAGCTTCCCAGCGCGTCCTCGGGCATGCGGTACATTTTTATCCGCGCTTCGCGCTACAAAATGTACCGCCCCCTGCGGAATGCGCTGGGAAGCTGCCCCCATTCCGACCCTGCGTTAACATGCTCCAGGCAAAGTTCCTAAACATATTCTGGGGCTGATAAGAATTTAGTGGCTCGGCTTTGCCGAGCCCTTATATAAGGAGGCCGGAGCCAAAGCTCCGGCCTCGCTCAATTTCTAATTAGATTAAGTGAGCGATCAAGGAATCGCGCTCCCCTCTGCAACGGCAACGTAGGGCCCGTGCTGGACTTAGTTTTCAGAACATTCCGCAGACCAGGAAACCCCCTTATCCGCAGCTCCGAAGGAGCAGGATAAGGGGGTTTCCATGGTCGAGGACGTTCTGAAAACTAAGTCCAGCACGGGCCCGAACGATAACAACCGACTACAGGTCGATGTGCGATTCCTTGATCGGGAACGGCTCGGCGAAGTGGCAGGCGCAGCAGTGGCCCGGGGCAACTTCCTTAAACTCAGGAAGCTTCTCTGAGCAGATGCCCTGCGCGATCGGGCAACGCGTGTGGAAACGGCAGCCGGTCGGCGGATCCAGCGGCGACGGCGGATCGCCGGCGAGGATGATACGCTTGCGGGTCTTCTGGATATCCGGATCGGGCACCGGCACAGCAGATAGCAGCGACTGCGTGTACGGATGGTGAGGCTCGCTATAGAGCGTCTTCCAGTCCGAAACCTCGACCATCTTGCCCAGATACATAACGGCAACGCGATCGGAGATGTGCTGCACGACGGACAGGTCGTGGGCGATAAACAGATACGCCGTACCAAACTTGTCCTGAAGTTCCTTGAGCAGGTTCAGAACCTGGGCCTGAATGGAAACATCCAGAGCGGAAACGGGCTCGTCGCAGATGATCAGCTTGGGCTTCAAAGCGAAGGCGCGGGCGATGCCGACACGCTGACGCTGACCGCCCGAGAACTCGTGCGGATAGCGGTTGATGTGCTCGGGGTTCAGTCCAACGACGTCGAGAAGCTCGCGAACACGCTCGATACGCTCCTCCTTGGTGCCCACGCCGTGAATAGTCATGGGCTCGGAGACGATCTCGCCGATGGTCATACGGGGGTTCAGCGAAGCATAGGGGTCCTGGAAGATGAACTGCATCTCGCGACGCATGTCCTTGATCTCATGCTTGCTCATCTCGGCAACATCTTTGCCCTGGAAGAACACCTTGCCGGCAGTCGGCTGGGTCAGGCGCATAATCGTGCGGCCCGTGGTGGACTTACCGCAACCAGACTCGCCAACCAGACCAAAGGTCTCGCCAGGATAAATCTCAAACGAGATGTCGTTCACAGCAGAGACGACGCGCTTGGAAAAGCGCTTGGCGAACATGCCGGACTCGGCGGGGAATTCCTTAGAGAGGTGCTCGACCTTCAGCAGCGGAGTGCGCTCGTTCTTATCTGCCATTTACGCCTCGCCTCCCTTCTTGGAATCCTTGCGCGTACGGGACGTCTCAGGAGCGTTCTTGAGGAACTCGGGGTCACCGGAGTAGTGGCACGCAGAGTAGTGACCAGACTCGGTGACAACGTGCTCGGGGCGCTGCTTGCGGCACTTATCGGTCGCATAGGGGCAACGAGGCGAGAACACGCAGCCCTCGGGCAGGTTCATGAGCGAAGGCGGGTTGCCGTGAATCGGCGTAAGCGGTTTCTTCTCATCGATAGCCTGCTCCGGGATGGAGCGGATCAGGCCCCAGGTATAGGGGTGACGGCTCTCGTAGAAGATTTCCTCAGCAGTACCGAACTCGACGGGACGACCGGCGTACATAACCATGATCTTGTCGGCCATATCGGCAACAACACCCAGGTCATGGGTAATCATGATGATGGCGTTGCCGTTCTTCTCCTGCATCTCCTGCATGAGCTCGATAATCTGAGCCTGGATGGTAACGTCCAGAGCCGTCGTGGGCTCGTCGGCAATCAGGATATCGGGATCGCAGGCAAGCGCCATGGCAATCATGACGCGCTGACGCATACCGCCGGAGAACTGGTGCGGATACTCATTGACGCGCTTCTCGGGCTCGGGGATACCCACGAGGTCCAAAAGCTCGGTGGCGCGCTTGAGCGCCTCCTGCTTGGAGTAGCCACGGTGCAGACGAAGACCCTCGCCCACCTGCTTGCCGATCTTATAGACCGGGTTCAAGGAGGTCATAGGATCCTGGAAGATCATCGCGATGTCGTTACCGCGAATGTGTTGCATCTCTTCCTCGGTCATCTCGAGGATGGAACGACCGCGATAGCGAACGTCACCACCCTCAATCTTTCCCGGAGGCATCGAGATAAGGCCCATGATGGTCATGGCGGTCACGGACTTACCCGAGCCGGACTCGCCGACGACGCCCAGGGTCTCGCCGCGATCGAGCGTGTAGGACACACCGTCTACAGCGCGAACCACGCCATCCTCGGTGTGGAAATACATCTTAAGGTCATCGACCTCGAGCAGATGCTGGCCCTCGGGAACCGGCTGGTCCTTCAGGTCCACATAGTTCTTGTTCTTCTTCATCCTTATGCGTCCTTCATCTTGACGTCGAGGGCGTCGCGCAGACCGTCACCCAACAGGGTGAAGGCGAGCACCGTCGAGAGAATTGCCAGACCGGGCATAATCATCATCCAGGGAGCAGTCAGAAGATACTGCTGACCGTCCTGAATCATAGAGCCCCACGAAGGCGTAGGCGGAATAACACCCATACCGAGGAAGGACAGGGCAGACTCGGTCAGAATAGCGCCACCAATGTTCATGGTCGCATAGACCACGATAGAAGCAACGGAGTTCGGGAAGATATGGCGCATAACGATACGCGCATCGGATGCACCCATAGCGCGAGCGGCGTCAACATAGTCGTTCTCTTTGACCGTCAGGATCGCGGATCGGAAGACGCGCGCAATCGAAGGCCAGCCGAGAATGCCGATGGCGATAAAGACATTCTGAAGACCACGGCCGATAACGGCGATCATGGCGACAACGAACAGCACGTACGGGAACGCCAGGAAGATATCCGCACAGCGCATGATGATCGTATCCCAGATGCCGCCATAGAAACCGGCCAGGGCGCCCATGACCAGACCGATCACCGTGGAGATGGCGGTGGCCATAATACCGACGGAAAGCGAAACGCGCGCGCCGTAGATAACACGGACGAGAATGTCACGACCAAGAGAGTCGGTGCCAAACGGGTGCTCGGCACACGGAGCCAGCAGCGAAGTCTCGGCCATGGTGGTCGAGTCAGAAGCCGTAGGAGAGCCGAGCCAGGGCTTAGCCCACAGATCGGCGGTCAGGGCGACCACAACAACGATGATGATCCAGCAGACACCGATAACGGCGAGCTTGTTCTTACGAAGACGCTTAAAAGCGTCGCCCCACAGCGTGCGGGACTTGGCGGGAGCAGATGCGGCCTTGGTGGCGGTAGCCTGCTCCTGAGGCTGAGAATCAGTTTCCTGCATGAAACGTACCTCCCTTAGGCCTTATCCGACGGACCGCCAAGGCGGATGCGCGGGTCGAGGAATGCATAGCTAATGTCGACGAGCAGGTTGATCACCATAACGACGACAACAATGAGCGTAACGCCGCCCATAACGATGGGCCAGTCGCGCATGCTAATGGCGCGGTAGACCTCGAAGCCGATGCCGGGCCAGTTAAAGACCGTCTCGGTCAGGATGGCGCCCGAAAGCATGCCGCCGAAGTCGACACCAATATAGGTAACGACGGGGATGAGTGCATTCTTAAGCGCATGCTTGATAATGATCGCGCGATTGGAGAGACCCTTGGCCTTTGCCGTACGGATGTAATCCTGGTTCATGACGTCGAGCAGCTGCGAACGCATGATGCGGGCAGCATAGGCGGTCGAAACCGAAGCCAGCGTAATGGTCGGAAGCACATAGTGCATCCAATCCTGATACTGAGAGCTGGAACCGCCGGCACCCGAGATCGGCATGGAGAATGCACCGCCCGTGGCATCCTTAAGGATGACGCCAAAGAACAGCTGCAGCAGCATACCGAGCCAGAATGCAGGAACGGCAACGAGGATCGACGTGGTCAGCGTTACCAAAATATCCCAGAAGGAATAGCGCTTTACCGCCGAAATGATACCCGCACCGATACCCATGATTGCCTCGAGCACGATGGCGCACGCGGCAAGTTTGACCGTATACGGATACTTCTGGGCAAAGATTTCCGTAACCGGCAGCTTGCGCTGGTACGAATTGCCCAGATCGCCATGAAGCAGGCCGTTCATGTAATACAAGTAACGGTCCACGAGCGACGTTTGAACGGGGTCGCCGTTCTCGTCAAGGATCGCGTTGCCGTCCTCGTCCGTCTGGACCAGGTGATAGCGAACGCGAAGCTGAAGCTCCACCTCGGGGGACAGAGCCTTGTCTCCACCGATCAGCTTGATCGGATCTCCCGGCACGATATTCTGGAGGGCGAACAGAATCAGCGTAACGCCCAAAAACACCGGGATGAACTGAAGCACACGTTTAACGATGTACTTACCCATACCACTCCCCTATCTAGGGATTAACCTAAATGGGATGCCGATCGCCAGACCGGCATCCCAAAATTACCATCAGCCAGTTTACCCCAGGATAGGGAGAACTGTATGTTTCCCATGAGGTCTACGTAAATACTTGACCCTCACGGAAGCTGCAAAACCCTTAGGCGAGCTCGGCGGTACCCAGATCGGCGTGCTTCTGCGGATCAACATAGAGATGCTTGACGCGGTCAGAGCCAGCGATGGTGTGCGTGTAGAACATCACCGGGATAACCGGGCAGTCAGCAGCGACCATGGCGTCGGCCTCCCGCATCTTGGCGATGCGCTCCTCGTCATCAACCGTGGTGCGGGCCTCGTCGACCTTGGCATCGAACTCGGGGTTGCTGTAACCGGAGCGGTTGTCGCCACCGAGGGAGTCGGAGTGGAACAGCGGGTACAGGAAGTTGTCCATGATCGGGTAATCGGCGATCCAGCCCAGACGGCCGAACTGATAGTTGAAGTTCTGATACTGCTCGAGCAGGGCAGACCACTCAGGGGTATCGGAGACAGCGGTAACGCCAACCTTGGCGAGGTCGCCGATGATGGACTCCATGATCTCCTTGTGACCACCGTCCTGGTTGTAGGAAAGGGTCACGCTAATGCCACGATCGCCGTTAGCGCCAGCGGGAGCGACCTTGTCGAGGTACTCGTTAGCCTTGTCGACGTCATAGGCGCAGAACTCCCATGCGCCCTCCTTGTAGCCGGCGATTCCCGGAGGAACAATACCGTCGGCGGGGGTACGGGTACCCTTGAAGATGGTCTTGCAGATGGCCTCACGGTTGATGGCCAGGGAGATGCCCTTGCGCAGGTCGGCGTTATTGAACGGCTCGGCCGTGGTGTTGCAGGTCAGATAGTACGTGGAAGGCTCGGCACCGAGCAGCATATGCTCGCCGTCACCCATGGTGTAGCCGTCCTTGGACTCGCCACGGTCCTTCTTTGCGGCGTCGATCTGAGCAACGGGAACGTCGCAGACATCGAGGTTACCGGCCTGGAACTCCTTGTAAGCGGTCTCCATGTCCTTGATGACCTGGAAGTGGATGGCGTCGATCTTGGCCTTGTCGCCATAGTAATCATCGAACTTCTTGAGGTTGATCTCCTGGCCATCCTCCCACTTACCGTCCATCATGAACGGGCCGTTACCGACCGGGGCAAGGTAGAAGCTCTTGACATCGGACTCGGCGCACTCGGGAACCGGGGACAGAGCCGGGTGAGAGGCGACGAAGGGGAAGTCAGCGTAAGCGGAAGACAGCTTGACGACGAGGGTCTCATCGTCGGGGCAAGTAACACCGCTGAGCTCGGTAGCGTTGCCGGCAAGCAGATCGTCATAGCCCTCAACCATGGAAAGGTGATAGGAGACCTCGGAAGGACCATACTCGGTGGCGATGGCCGACTTGGTGTTGACCAGGCGCTCCCAACCGAGCTTGAAGGACTTGGAGGTAACGTCGTCACCGTTGTGGAACTTAGCCTTCTTGATCTTGAAGGTGAACTCGGTAGCGTCGTCGTTAGCCTCAAAGGACTCGCAAGCCAGCGGAACGATCTCACCCTTCTCGGGGTCGTACTCCGTCAGAGCGTCGAAGAGCTGGTACTCGACCTGAGTGCCCTGATCCTCCTGGACGTTGTAGGGGTCGATGCAGACCGGGTTGTTGATGTAGAAGTTCAGCGTCGAACCGGAGTCAGATCCGGAAGCGTCGCCGCCCTTCTTGCCGCACGCGGCAAGAAAAGCCATGGAGCTCGCAGCGAGGGTGCCGCCAACAAAGGCGCGACGACCCATAACGGGCTGGTGGAACATAGAATCAGCCATGCCATCCTCCTTATGAGATAGGACAAAGTGAATTCGGCCGGGCAACGTCGAGACAGCCCGATCGAACCATTCAAACGCGGTCCGCCGTTATGGCTGGTTATGCAGTGCGGACCAACGTTTCGCAATACAGTAGCGCATTTTATGCACAATATGGCGCTAATTCCGGTTAACGGTCGAGAATTTCTTTAGTTAGGCGAAGTATGTGGGGATATTTTGACTCTATTACAAGTCTGTAAATCAGAACCACCCTTAAAAAGGGTGGTTTGCTCTTAGGGTATAACCCACGGGC
>DXZZ01000045.1:0-13578 GCA_019419425.1 Collinsella sp.
CCCTGCTTGCCCTTGAGGGCCTCGGCGAGCGACTTGAGCGGGCGACCGCCACGGCCAGAGACCGGGCGACCACGACGGCCGTTGTCGAACAGGGCGTCCACGGACTCCTGGAGCATGCGCTTCTCGTTGTTCACGATGATCGCAGGGGCGTCCAGGTCGAGCAGGCGCTTGAGTCGGTTGTTACGGTTGATCACGCGACGATACAGGTCGTTGAGGTCGGACGCGGCGAAGCGGCCGCCGTCGAGCTGGACCATCGGGCGCAGATCGGGCGGAATGACCGGGATGACGTCCAGAATCATGTTCGCGGGGCTGTTGCCGCCCTTCAGGAAGGCGTCAACGACCTCGAGGCGCTTGACGGCCTTCTCGCGCTTCTGCTTCTGGGAGTCCTCGTCGGCGATGATGGCCTTGAGCTTCTCGGCCTCGGAAGGAAGGTCGATGGCAGCGAGCAGGTCGCGGACGGCCTCGGCACCCATGCCACCCTTGAAGTACATGGAGTAGTAGCGGGTCATCTCGCGGAACAGCGGCTCATCGGAGATGAGGTCGCGCTCGGTGAGCTTCATGAAGGCGTTGAAGGCGTCCGTGCGGAGCTGCTTCTCGTCCTTGCACTCTTCCTCAATGTCGACGATGCCAGAGGCGATCTCCTCGGGGGTCAGCGGCTCCTCGTCGGAGAACTCGTCAAAGTTCTCGGGGTCGCCCTGCTCCTTGAGGGACTCGATCTGGCGGGCGCACTCGGCATCGATCTCTTCCAGATCGGCGGCGAGCTCCTCGCGCAGGTCGTCGGCGTCGGCCTCGCGGGCCTCATAGTCAACCTCGGTGATGATGTAGCTGGCAAAGTACAGAACCTTCTCGAGGTCCTTGGACTTGATGTCGAGCATACGGCTCATCGGGAAGCTCGTGGGGCTCTTGAAGTACCAGATGTGGGACACGGGAGCGGCGAGCTCGATGTGGCCCATGCGGTCGCGACGCACCTTGGCCGAGGTGACCTCGACGCCGCACCGCTCGCAGACGATGCCCTTAAAGCGGATGCCCTTGTACTTGCCGCAGGAGCACTCCCAGTCCTTGGCGGGACCGAAGATCTTCTCGCAGAACAGGCCGTCCTTCTCGGGCTTGAGGGTACGGTAATTGATGGTCTCCGGCTTCTTGACCTCACCGTGCGACCAGGAACGGATCTGGTCGGCGGAGGCAAGGGAGATCTTTACCGAGTCAAAATCAGTAGCTTCGAAATCTGCCACAGTCAACTACTCCTTATCAGTGGTCGTGGCGGCGACAGCCTCGGGTGCCTCGGCGGTCTCGGCATCCTCGGCCTCGACGTCGGCGTCAACGCCGGCGAGCGCAGCCAGGTCGTCGAGAGCAGAGGTCTCCTCGGCGGTCACAGGGGCGGAGGCGTCCTCGTCGGCATCGTGCATGGGCTCGATGTCCAGCGCGAGGGAGCGGATCTCCTTGACGAGAACCTTGAAGGACTCGGGGATACCCGGGACAGGAACGTTCTCGCCCTTGACGATGGACTCGTAGGTCTTGACGCGGCCCACGGTATCGTCGGACTTGACGGTCAGGATCTCCTGCAGGACGTTGGAAGCGCCGTAAGCGTACAGTGCCCAAACTTCCATCTCGCCGAAGCGCTGGCCGCCGAACTGGGCCTTGCCGCCCAGAGGCTGCTGGGTAACCAGGCTGTAAGGGCCAGTCGAACGGGCGTGGATCTTGTCGTCGACCATGTGGCCGAGCTTGAGGATGTAGGACGTACCCACGGTAATGGGCTCGCGGAACTCCTCGCCGGTACGGCCGTCGAACAGACGGGTCTTGCCGCGCTCGTCAAGCTGGGTGACGAACTCGGGGCGCATGTGATCGCCAAAGGCAGCGGTGGCCTTGTTGAGCATGTTCTTGTTGGCACGACGGATGACCTCGGCGATCTCGTCCTCCTTGGCGCCGTCGAAGACGGGCGTCGCGGTGAAGAACGGACCGGGGACGTACTTGTCGGAGTCGGCCTGCTCGGTATCCCAACCGCAGGCAGCAGCCCAGCCAAGGTGGCACTCGAGCAGCTGGCCGACGTTCATACGCGAAGGAACGCCCAGCGGGTTGAGGATAACGTCGATCGGGGTACCGTCAGCCATGTAGGGCATGTCCTCGACCGGCAGAACGTTACAGATAACACCCTTGTTGCCGTGGCGGCCGGCGATCTTATCGCCCTGCTGGATCTTACGACGCTGGGCGACGTAGACGCGCACCTGCTCGTTGACGCCGGGGGCCAGGTCGTCGCCGTTCTCGCGGCTAAAGCGGACGACGTCGATGACGCGGCCGTAAGCGCCGTGAGGCATCTTAAGGGAGGTGTCACGGACATCGTGGGCCTTGGCACCGAAGATGGCGCGCAGCAGGCGCTCCTCGGCGGTCAGAGCGCTCTCGCCCTTAGGCGTGACCTTACCGACCAGGATGTCGCCAGGGCCGACCTCGGCGCCGATGCGGATGATGCCGTCCTCGTCGAGGTTGGCAAGCATGTCCTCGGAGAGGTTCGGGATCTCGCGGGTGATCTCCTCGGGGCCGAGCTTGGTGTCGCGGGCGTCGATCTCGTGACGGGTGATGTTGATGGTCGTCAGCAGGTCCTCGGCCACCAGGCGCTCGGACACGACGATACCGTCCTCGTAGTTAAAGCCTTCCCACGGCATGTAGGCCACGGTGAGGTTCTGGCCCAGTGCGAGCTCGCCGTGATCGGTCGAAGGACCGTCGGCCAGGGGCTCGCCCTGCTCAACGGTGTCACCGACGCGCACGAGCGGACGGTGGTTGATGCAGGTGGACTGGTTGGAGCGCTGGTACTTGGCCAGGTGATACTCGTCCATGCCGCCGGCATGCTTGACGATGATCTTGGCGGCGTCGGCAAAGATGACCTCGCCGGCGTTCTTGGCCAGGGTGACCTCGCCGGAGTCCAGAGCGGCGCGACGCTCCATGCCGGTACCGACATAGGGAGCGGCGGGGTGAACCAGCGGCACGGCCTGACGCTGCATGTTAGCGCCCATCAGCGTACGCTTGGCGTCGTCGTGCTCAAGGAACGGAATCAGCGTGGCTGCGACGGACAGCATCTGACGCGGCGAGACATCCATGTAGTCGACGTCCTCGACAGGCACGTCGGCGGGAGCGCCGAAGGAGCCGTCGAAGTCGCGGGTACGGGCGATCACGGTGTGCGGACGGACGATCTTGCCCTCGGCATCGGTCGTGATGAACTCGTTGGTCTTGGGATCGAGCGGCGTGTTGGCCGGCGCGATGACGTGCTTCTCTTCCTCGTCAGCGGTCATCCAGTCGATCTGGTCGGTGGCAACGCCGTTCTCGACGCGACGGAACGGGGCCTCGATGAAGCCGTACTCGTTGACGCGGGCGTAGAGGGCGAGCGAGCCGATCAGGCCGATGTTGGGGCCTTCGGGGGTCTCGATCGGGCACATGCGGCTGTAGTGCGAGTTGTGAACGTCGCGGACGGCCGTCGGCACGTTGGTGCGGCGGCTGGAGCCGGACTTGTGGCCGGCAAGACCGCCAGGGCCGAGTGCGGACAGACGGCGCTTGTGGGTCAGACCGGTCAGGGGGTTCGCCTGGTCCATGAACTGCGAGAGCTGCGAGGAACCGAAGAACTCCTTGATGGAGGCCACGATCGGGCGGATGTTGATGAGCGACTGCGGGGTGATCTCGTCGATGTCCTGGGAGCTCATGCGCTCACGGACGACGCGCTCCATACGGCTCATGCCGATACGGAACTGGTTGGCGACAAGCTCGCCGACGGTGCGGATGCGGCGGTTGCCAAAGTGGTCGATGTCGTCGACCTTGAAGCCCTGCTCGCCGGCAGCGAGGGACAGCAGGTAGCGCAGCGTCGCGACGATATCCTCGTCGGTGAGCACCGTGACCTCTTCCTCGGTGGTGAGGTTGAGCTTCTTGTTGACCTTGTAACGACCGACGCGGGCCAGATCGTAGCGCTGCGGGTTAAAGAGCAGGCCCTCGAGCAGGCTGCGGGAAGCGTCCACGGTGGGAGGCTCGCCCGGGCGCAGGCGACGGTAGATCTCGATAAGGGCATCCTCGCGGGTGAGGGCGGTATCGCGCTCCAGGGTGCGCTTAATCACATCGGAGTTGCCGAGCAGCTCGATGATGTCGTCGTTGGTGACGGCAATGCCAAGGGCGCGCAGGAACATCGTGGCGCTCTGCTTGCGCTTACGGTCAATGGAAACCATGAGCTGGTCGCGCTTGTCGACCTCAAACTCGAGCCAGGCACCGCGGGACGGGATGATCTGGGCCTTGTAGATCTGCTTGCCCGAATCCATCTCGGAGCTGTAGTACACGCCCGGGGAACGGACGAGCTGCGAGACGACGATACGCTCGGTACCGTTGATGATAAAGGTGCCCTGATCGGTCATCATGGGGAAGTCGCCCATGAAGACGAGCTGCTCCTTGATCTCGCCGGTCTCCTTGTTGGTGAGACGGACGTCGGTCAGAAGCGGAGCCTGATAGGTCATATCCTTCTCGCGGCACTCCTCGACGGTGTGCGCGGGGTCGCCGAACTGATGCTCGCCGAAGGTAACCTCGAGAACATGGTTCTGGCTCTGGATGGGGCTGGATTCCTTGAACGCCTCACGAAGGCCCTCGTCCTTAAAACGCTCAAAGGATTCCCTTTGAACAGAGATAAGGTTGGGGAGCTCCATGGCCTCCGGGATTTTCCCGAAGCTGACGCGCTTGCGCTCAGTGGCAGTGTATGCGTAGGTCACCAGGTTTTTCCTCCTTCACGGAAATGCTCGGTGGGTTGGCGAGGCATGGCTTCGCCAGTTATCGCAACCTAATAGTTTATCAGGTACCGACCGTTGGGCAAGAAAAGCCTTGACGCGATTGAGTTTTTGGAGTAGCAAAGTTTTTCGACAGAAAACACGCAGGTAGATGTATGTTTATCGAACATCTGTTCATATATTTTCTGTGAACAGAGAGCCAGCAATCGCAGCTCTTATAAAAAACGGGCGCGAACCGAGGTCCACGCCCGTAAATGTCGGTGCCCGATGGCTTACTTGCGCATCAATCCGCCGCGCTCGTCGATGGCGTCCCAGAAGGCATCGGCAAAGCGGGGGTCGTTTGCAGCCATGAGGGCGTTAGTGGCCATCCAACCAGAGGGAGTGCCGGTGTCGTAGCCCGACAGCGGGTCGATGACGACGGCGTACATGGCCTCGCGGTCGAGCGAACGGGCCATGGCGTCGGTGAGCTGGATCTCGCCGCCCTTGCCGGCCTGCTGATCTGCCAGCAAGTCCATGACCAGCGGGCTCAGCAGGTAGCGACCGACGATGTACAGGTTGGACGGAGCCGCCTCGGGAGCGGGCTTCTCGACCAGACCGCCGATGCGCCAGACAGCGCCCGGCTCGGCATCGGCAACGTTCTCGGCGCCCTCGAGCGAACCGACGCGCTCGCCGGCGATAACGCCGTAGCGGCTGACTTCCTCGGGCGAGCAAGCAGCGACGGCGATAACCGAAGCGCCACCGTGCTCCTTGGAAACGGCGAGCATCTTGTCGCAGATATCGCGGTTAGGCACAACGTAGTCGCCCAGAAGAACCAGGAAGTTCTCCCCTGCCACGGCGTCGGCAGCAGAGCGAATAGCATGGCCGAGGCCCTTGGGCTCGTACTGATAACGGAAGTCGACCGGCATACCGCCAGCGTGGGCGACAGCATCGGCATAGGCGTTCTTGCCGCGCTCGCGCAGCAGGTTCTCGAGCGAGCGATCAGGCTGGAAGTAGTTCAGTAGCTCGGGCTTACCGGGAGAAGTAACGATGATGGCATCGTCGACCTCCTCGGGCTCGAGCGCCTCCTCGACGACGTACTGAATGACGGGCTTGTCGAGCACCGGCAGCATCTCTTTGGGCGTGCACTTGGTGCCAGGCAGAAAACGCGTGCCAAGACCGGCGGCGGGGATGATTGCCTTCATGTTATTCAAAGATCCTTTCGCAGGCGCAAAAGCGCCCCATGCGTGCGGCACACAGCCGCAGACCAAATTGCGATACCCAAGCATCTTACCGCTGGAACTATATGTCGCTACAAGGCAGAGACAATTCTTCAGCAGGTCAACGCAAATTATTGCTCGAATGGTGCAATTTTATTGCCCAACGGCAGGGCACCCGATACGACGCAAATCACAGAACATGGCAGTTTGAGCAACCGATGCCGAGGGACCGAAAAACAAAAAAGACGGGGCTCGCAATGCGAACCCCGTCTGCAAAGGAATCTGGCGAGAAAGCCTGATTACTTGAGGGTGACAGCAGCGCCAGCAGCCTCGAGCTTCTCCTTGGCAGCCTCGGCGTCCTCCTTCTTGGCACCCTCGAGAACAGCCTTGGGAGCGCCCTCGACGACCTCCTTGGCCTCCTTCAGGCCAAGGTTGGTGAGCTCACGGACGGCCTTGATGACCTGGATCTTGTTGTCGCCGAAGCCCTCGAGCACGACGTCAAACTCGGTCTTCTCCTCGGCCTCAGCAGCGCCAGCAGCGGGAGCGGCGACAACAGCAGCAGGAGCAGCGGCGGAAACGCCGAAGGCGTCCTCGATAGCCTTGACGAGCTCGGAAGCCTCGAGAAGGGTCATTTCCTTAAGAGCATCGATGATCTCATCGGTGGTAAGCTTAGCCATTTCTAAGTCCTTTCGGTTTCCGTGCGGATGCACGGAGATCAGTTAAAACACGGCGCGAATGCGCCAGGGGTGCGGCGTTGCCGCCGCGGGTGAAAACAGCAACTAGGCTGCCTTCTGCTCGGAGACCTGCTGGATCGAACGAGCGAGACCAGAGGAAACGCCGTTGACGCAGACAGCGATGTCGCGAGCGAAACCGGAGATGAGACCGGCGATCTGGCCGAGAAGCTGATCCTTGGTGGGCAGCTCGGCGATAGCCTTAACATCATCGGCGGAAACGGCCTTGCCGTCGGAGATACCGCCCTTGATCTCAAGGACGCCCTTGGACTTAGCGGAGAAGTCCTTAAGGGCCTTAGCGGCCTCGACCGGCTCGGTCTCGTAGAACACATAAGCGACGGGGCCGGCGAGGATCTCGTCGATCTCGGGCTGCTCCTGGTTCTTGAGAGCGATCTTGACCAGGTTGTTCTTGTAGACCTTCATCTCGGCGCCGCACTCGCGAAGCTGATGACGCAGCTCCTGAGCCTGCTTAACCGTCAGACCGTTGTAGTTGACGACGAACAGACCGGCGTTCTCGGCGATACGGGACTCGATCTCTGCAACCTTGTCGATTTTGTACTGCTGGGGCATGAATTACACCTCCTCAAATTCTTTCCGGGCACGGTCCGCCACAAGGACGTGACGGGGGCATGTCCAAAAAGAAAGCCCCCGCGCTGCATGAGCGACGGGGGCGAGAAGACATATCTACTCGACCACCTCGGCTGGCGGGAAGTCCCATTAAGCTCGCGGGCGATGCCCGTTTGCACCGGCTGTCTCTGGCAGCGGATTCGTGCGTGAACCGAAAGTATTATGGCGGGGACCCCGGCGTCGGTCAACGGCAACCCTGGCTGCACACAATTCCACCATCTCGGTCGCACCGCCAAAGGCCAGGCGCAAGCTTTTCGCTCGGTCAGGTCCTGGGCTCGCTCGAAGACCACATTAAGTGGTCTTCGGCTCGTGCGGAATCTACGAAAAGCTTGCGCCTGGCCTTTGGCGGCGCGACCTGTGGCGACTTTGGGGCAGCCAGGGTTGCCGTTGGCCGGCGCGCCCCGCGCATAATGCTTGGGTCGGTGGGCTGATGGGTTTGGTCCCGTTGGGCTACAGGGTTGAAAGGAAGTTGGACAGGCGGCGGAGGCCTTCGTTTAGGTTTTCGTCGCTTACGCAGTAGCTTAGGCGCACGTGACCTTCGCAGCCGAAGCAGTCGCCCGGGACTAGGGCTACGTTTGCCTCTTTGATGGCTTTGATGCAGAAGCCTTCGCTTGTTAGGCCGAATTGTTTGATGCTGGGGAAGGCGTAGAAGGCACCTGCCGGTTCCACTACGTCGAGGCCCATGGCGTCTAAGGCTGCGAGTACACGTTTGCGACGGGCTCGGTAGACTTCGAGCATCGGCGACGGGTCCACGGTGAGCGCCACGCGGGCGGCGTCCATTTCGAAGGAGACAGCACTCGATACTAAGTATTGGTGAGCCTTTGCGATCTCGGCGATGACGGGGGCTGCGGCTGCGAGCCAACCCAAGCGCCAGCCGGTCATGGCCCAGGGCTTGGAGAAGCTCTCGATGACCACCGTCTGGTCGCGCAGCTCCGGATGGCGCTGGGCAAAGCGCTCGTAGCCATCCACATAGACCAGACGGTTGTATACGTCGTCGCAGACTACGTAGATGCCCGCCTGCTCTGCCACGCGCGCCACGGCGTCGAGCGACGCCGTGTTGAGGATGCAGCCCGTAGGATTGTTGGGCGAGCAGATAACGATGGCCTTGGTCGCCGGGGTCACACAGGCGCGAAGCGCATCCTCGTCAATCTGAAATTGCGCAGGCTCCGTATCCAAAAAGACCGCTTTGGCGTGATTGGCTACGACGATGCTCTCGTACAGGCCAAAGGCCGGCGTGGGAATAATGACCTCGTCGCCGGGGTTGAGCATAGCCATGAATGTTGCCGACAGGGCCTCGGTCGCGCCGTCGGTCAGGATGACCTCGTCGGCCGAAAACATAAGGCCCGCGTCCCCCATGTAGGCAGATAACGCCTCGCGCAGGGCGGGGCGACCGTTATTGGGCGGATAGTGCGTGTCACCGCGGTCCAGTGCGGCGGTCACCTCGGCACTAATCACATCGGGCGTGGGAAAATCGGGCTCGCCAAGCGCAAGCGCGATGCATCCCGGGTGCTGAGCGGCGAGTGCGTTAATCCGACGGATGCCGGAGGGCTTGAGCGTGGCAAGCGAGGTATTCATGGGCAGACGCATGGCGTTCCTTTCGTAAGGGTTGCACTAGGATAGCGCGCCCAGCGCCACCAGACGGTGTAACCTAAACGGAAACGAGCCGGAAAGGAGATGGCATGGAGACGACCGCGCGCGGCGATGTACCAAAAACACTGCACACCATTGCGTATATCAGTATTCCCAAGAGCGCCGATCTTGATTTTTTGCTCTGGGACCTGCAGGGTGCCATCGCCGCCTATGCTCAACTTTCCGGCACCGCACTCCCCCGCCCGGTCGACTTGAAGGCAAATGACGCCGGCAGCGTTGCCGATGGCATCGTGCTGGCCATTGAAGATGTGGCTGACGATGAGACGTTGACAGCTATCGAGCAGACGCTTGAGCGCTTTGGCGGTACGGGAACGCGCGTCTATGCCGCGATTCGAGCCGCACAAGAGGGCACTGAGCAGGCGCGTGGGGCCGCCGTTCGCCTGCACAAGGCATGTGAGCGCCATGACCAATTGTGGTGTGGCGGCGTTGCCATCTGCGCCGGCAGCGGCATTGCGGCGCTTCGTCGCTCCCCGCGCATGGGACTCTTGCGGCGACCGTTTTCGGAAGCGATGGATAAGCTTGTGGGTGCCGTGCGCATGGGCTGCTCAGTTGAGCACGCCCAGCTGCTCGGCGGCGGCGATGCCGGTAGCGTCAACGCCGACGGCATGGTGCGTGTCGAGCCCGCGCTGCCCGCGCCGATCTGGCACGCCATCATCAAACGCCTCGGCGCCCATGCTCAATCAAATATCTAAATTAGAGAGCAGCCCAGTCAACTGCCTCGCGCCAGCGCTCGACAAGGCGCTCAAGACGCCAAGCCGCATTGGCAGGACTTGTCGAGGGCAGGACGATGGCGGGCAGCCCGGTGCGTTCTTGTAGATAGCGCTTGTAGAGCCGGCCAGCCGTACCACCGTTGCATATCACCTGCTCAATGGGAGCTGCATCGGTAATGCGCTCGATATGTGCCGGCACAACGTTGCGAATGCTCGCGTCGCTCGAGCCCTTAATGTCGCAGCCCTCGATTGCATCCCACAGGGCCACGCCGCCGTTCAGCAGCATGGCCCGCTTGGCGGCAATGGAGGCATCGAGCGTCGCGGGCTCACCGCTTGCCAAAGGATCACCCTCGTTGGGCGGCACAGGCACACCGAGACACGCCGCCGTGACCCGCCAAAAGCGGTTCTGCGGATTGCCATAGTAGAAGGCATTGGCACGCGAGAGCACCGAGGGAAACGACCCCAGCATCAAAACGCGCGAGCGCTCGTCAAACACGGGTTCAAACCCATGCTCAATATGTTGATAGCCCTCGTCGGACGCAGCCATGGCCTAGGCCCTCAACAGATAGCGCACCTCGTAGGGCGCAAGCTCAAGGGAGCCAGCCAGCTCGACCGTGGGCACGCCATCGGCAAGCAGGTCGACAAAGGACCCGTTGAGCTCGCCGGCGCCAAAGGTGTAAGGCTCGCCCACGGCGTTCACCGCCACGAGCACCGTCGCGCCGTCACAGGCGCGCTCGAACAGCAGCTGCTTGTTCTGGATCACCACGTTGCGATAGGCACCGTAGTTGAGAGCACGGGCCGCCGCGTCGTCGGCCGAGCGAAGGTGCGCAAGCTGCGTGATGAACGCCGTCAGCTCGTTGGGCGCAGGCTCATCGAGCGCAGGTCGCAGCGCCCAGTCGCCATCGGGGCCGCCCTTTTCGCCGGCAATTCCCCACTCGCTGCCATAGTAGACACACGGAATGCCCGGCATGCCAAAGAGCATGCCATAGGCGGGACGCAGGCACGACTTGTCGGTGAGGATGCTCGCCAGGCGCGGCACGTCGTGGTTGTCGACAAAGCTCAGCAGGTGTTTGCCGCGGTAGATGCACCACGGATCGCCGCCAAACTGGCGATGCAGCGAATGGGCAATCTCGAACATGTTGACCGAGTTAAAGCTGGAGTACAGGCCCTTGTAGCACTCGTAGTTGGTGCAGGAGTCAAGCATCTCGTCGTTGACGATCTGGTTGTAGTCGCCGTGGAGCGTCTCGCCGATCAGCACAAAATCGGGCTTGAGCTCGCGGGTAAAGGTATGCAGACGACGCATGAAGTCGCGGTCGAGCATATAGGCAACGTCCAGGCGCAGGCCGTCGACGCCAAACACGTCAGCCCAACGGCGCACGGACTCGAGCAGGTAATCGACCACAGCGGGATTTTGCAGGTTGAGCTTCACAAGTTCAAAATGGCCTTCCCAACCCTCGTACCAAAAGCCGTCGCCATAGCAGGAGTCGCCGTCAAAGCTAATGTGGAACCAGTCCTTGTAGGGCGAGTCCCACTTACGCTCCTGCACATCACGGAAGGCCCAGAAGCCGCGGCCGACGTGGTTGAAGACCGCATCGAGCACCACACGGATGCCATGGGCGTGCAGCGTCTCGCATACGGCGGCAAAATCGGCATCCCCGCCCAGGCGGCGGTCGACATGGCGCAGGCTGCGCGTATCATAGCCGTGGCTGTCGGATTCGAGCGGCGGGTTGATGAGCACAGCGCCAACGCCGAGTTCTTGCAGGTAGTCAGCCCATTGGGCGATCTTCATGATGGGTGCATCGGGGTCGGGCGCAGCGTTGGCAGCCTGGGCGAGTTCATCCTCGGCAACGGGAGCGGCGTTTTCGCGCGGAGCTCCGCAAAAGCCCAGCGGATAGATCTGATAGAACGTCGTCTCGTATGCCCACATAGCAACCTCCCGGTAAGCTCAACACAACGATATCCATTGTATGCCCGGCTTGTATCCTCTCCCCCAAAATAAGTTGCGGTGAAATAATTCCTGCTTGGGCCTTCAGAGGCCTTAAACAGGAGCTATTCCACCGCAGCTGATGAGAGGACGTGATTAGGCGACGGGCTTTGCGCGGCGTATGGCTGGGAACAGTACGGTGATGGCAAGGATGACGCCCACGACGGTAATCGCCCCGCCCGCAAAGCCAATCCAAGCGATACCGGGACCCGAAACCACGGCGCCGCCGATTGCGGTGCCCGTGCCGATACCGAGGTTAAACAGGCCCGAGAAGATCGACATGGCGACGGCCGACGAATCCGCCGGCGTGTACTTGATGAGCTCGGCCTGGAACGCAACGTTAAAGGCCGTGGAGCAGCAGCCCCATAGCGCGCAGACGGCAAGCACTGCTACGAGCGACGATGCGACCGGACCCACGAGCAGCAGAGCCACCGGCACGCCGGAGAGCGTGATAGCCAAGAACGGGAAGCGATGCCCATCGAACAGGCGGCCAAACAGCCAGCTTCCGAGCAGACCAGAGCAGCCAAACGCCGTCAGCGTCATGGTAATAGCGCTTGCGTCGACGTGCGCGACCTGCGCCAGGAACGGCTCGATATAGCTGTAACCCGCATAATAGCCGGTCGCCATAAAGACCGTGACCGCGTAGAGCGCAATCAGGAACGGGTTCTTGAGCAGCTCGGGCAGCTGTTTGACGGTAAAGCGCTCGCCCGCCGGCATGGCCGGGAACACCGCGGCCTGGTAGACAACCGCGACAGCCGAGAGGGCCCCGACCACGGCGAATGTCATGCGCCAGCCCACGGCCAGTCCGATGGCGCGGCCGATCGGCAGGCCAAAGATCTGCGCGATGGACGAGCCCGTGGCGATCATGCTAATGGCGAGCGCCCCGTGGCGACTGTCGACCAGGCGCGAGGCCATAATCGAGGCGACCGACCAGAACACGGCATGTGCGCAAGCGACCACCAGGCGCGCACAGACCAGGATGGGATATGTCGGTGCCACAGCGGACAGGAACTGACCCAGAGAAAACACGGCGAGCACGCCGAGCAGCATACGCTTGAACTCAAAGCGCGAGGCAAACACCATGAGTGGCAGCGACAGCAGCATGACGCCCCAAGCATAGACCGAGATCATGATGCCTGCCTGGGCCTCGGTGAGCGAGAACGACGCGGCGATATCAGTCAGAAGGCCGATGGGCATGAACTCCGACGTGTTGAACACGAACGCACAGCAGGCGAGCCCGATAAGCGGGAGCCACTGCTTGAGCGAGATGCCATCTTGTCTTGCCTGAGTCATGTAGGAACCCTCTCCGATTGTCTTGAGCGATGGGCGATTATATAGCAACGGCCCCGCATCCGTCAGCAACAGATGCGGGGCCGTAATCAACTCAATACACAGAGGTTGCGCCATCAATAAATAACTAAGCCAGCCCCAGCAATATGCCCGCCGAATGCACGACAAACGCCACAATCCAGGCGACCGTCACTTGAAACGCGAACACGGCCACGGCATAGCGCGCGCCCAGTTCACTCTTGACGGCGCCGATTGCCGCTACGCAGGGCGGGTACAGCAGCGTAAAGACCAGGAACACGTAAGCGGTAAACGGCGAAAACATGCTCGACAGTGCCGCGGGCGACGTTGCACCCAAAAGCACGGTGAGGGTCGAAATGACGCTCTCCTTGGCGATAAGTCCGGTGACGAGCGCCGTGGATGCACGCCAATCGCCAAAGCCGAGCGGCGCCAGCGCCGGCGCGATAATGCTACCCAAACCGGCAAGCAGACTCTGCGACTGATCGGCGACCACATTAAAGCGGATATCGAACGTCTGGAGGAACCAGATGGCCACGGTAGCGGCAAAGATAATGGTAAAGGCCTTGGTAATAAAGTCCTTGGCCTTATCCCATGCCAGCATCACCGTCGTCTTGACGCTCGGCAGGC
>DXZZ01000046.1:0-13510 GCA_019419425.1 Collinsella sp.
GCACATTAAGTGCTTTCCTTTGCGTGCGGAACTCGAGACAAACTTAACCCCCGCCCTCAGCCCCGGAGACCCTCCCTGCCGTAACATTATTCAACCAGTTTTGCGGGCGTGCGCCGCTGCGCGGCTAGCCCGCGTGCTCCTCGGCGGGATTGGTCTGATGGATTTTGTTGAACTTTGACCTTTGGCTCAAAGAAAACGGGGGACGCATCTGCATCCCCCGTTTTTGTTGCGGTTAGTCCAAGTCAATAAACTTGGTGCTTAGGATCTTGCCGTCTTTAACGAGCATTCTGGCCATGGTGGGGCCTCGGGTGCCTCTGGGGTAGCTGGCGCTACCCGGGTTGAGGACTAAGCAGCGGCCTACTTGGGCTTCTTTGGTTACGTGGGTGTGGCCGTTGATGGCTACGTCTACGGATCCCACCGGAAGGTCTTCGCGGTAGTGGGCTACGGCGAATTTGAGGCCTTCGTAGGTAAAGAGCGCAAGACGGTCTACATCGGGGCCGTAGTCGCGGTAGTAATCGTTGTTGCCCAATACGGCCCGCACGGGGGCGATGGTGCATAGGTGCTCGTAGTCCATCTCTGACGTAAGGTCGCCGGCGTGGATGATCAGGTCTGCGCCCTCAAGCTCATCCAAGAGCGCAGGCGATAAATAGCCGTGGGTGTCCGAGATGATGTCGATGCGCTTGGCGCTTGCGCTGTTCATGGGATCCCTTCCGCAAAAAACGATTCGGCAGATACATACAAAAAAGGCCCCACGGCCCCGCAGACGATGGGTCTACAGGGCTGCGGGGCCAGTGTGCTAGAGACTCAGAGCCTTCTTGAGCGGCACGACGCGGCGGCGAGAAACCGGCACGCGTTCGTCGACGCCCGTAATGCCCAGCTGGATGGCGCCCGAGGGCACCGTCTCAACGTCCGTGACGCACGCTAGGTTGACGATATAGCGGCGGTGAACACGGAAGAAGCCAAAGTCGCAGAGCTTGGCCTCAAACTGCGCCAGCGAGGTCGTCGACAAAAAGCGATCATCGACGGTATAGATGCAGGAGTAATCGTCCTTTGCCATGATAAAGCGGATGTCATCCACGGGAATGAGCACCTTGCGGCCGCCCTTTTCCACCGGGATACGCTCGATGGTCACTTTGCTGTCCGTAACCGGCTTGGCGCGTTGCATGACCTTCTCGATCGCGCGATCCAAGCGAGCTTCCTCGACCGGCTTCATCAGATAATCGACGGCATCCACGTCGAATGCCTCGACCGCATGGTCGCTATACGCAGTCACAAACACGATCGCCGGCGGATTTTTGAGCTTATGCAGCGCCTCGGCAAGTTGCAGGCCCGAGGCACCGGGCATCGAGATATCGAGAAACACGACATCCACGCGACTTTCCATAAGCATCTCGATGGCGGAGCGGACGCTCGACGCCTCCGTGATCGTGCCGATCTTGCCCGTTTGCTCGAGCAGGAAGCGAAGCTCCGAGCGAGCCGGCGCCTCATCATCCACAATCATCGCACGCAGCATAGGGATAAAACCTTTCGTCAACTAACTACGCCGGGCATCCGTCGCATGACGTTGAGCCCGTAGCCTTTTATTTTACTCTTGAATGTCAAAGATGCTCTCTGACAAATCAAGATGAAGGAGCACTTTGGTGCCCTTGCCCGGCGCCGATTCGACACGCGTATAGGAGTGCGGCCCATAAAAGCGATGGATGCGCTCCGAAATATTGTGCATGGCCACACCGGCGCCGCCACCCTGGGGAGAGCTGGCGTCGGGACGGGCAGAGCGCTCGTCAAACAGTCTGGCGGCGGTACCCTCATCCATGCCCACGCCATTATCGGCCACGGCAATCAAGATTGCATCCTCGCCGTCTTGGTGAACGGTCACGTCGATCCTCAGGGCGTCGTCATCGCCCATACCATGACGCACAGCGTTCTCGACAATCGGCTGGATCACGAACGCCGGCACCAGCGTATCTTCCACGTCCTCGGACACATCGAACGTCGCAAGCACGCGGTCCTCGCCAAAGCGGGCCTTCTCAAAGGTAAGGTAGCGCTTGGTCTGTGCGACCTCGCGCGAGACCGGAATAAGCGATCCCGAGTTGTCGAGCGTGGCGCGATAGAACGATGAGAACTCACGAAGCAGTTCGCGGGCCCGCAGCGGGTCGGTGCGCGTAAACGATGCAATGGTGTTCAGCGTGTTGAACAGGAAGTGCGGGTTAATCTGCGCCTGCAGCGCACGCACCTCGGCGCGCGCTGTGAGTTCCTTTTGCACCTCGAGCTCGTGGATGGCGAGCTGCGTGGACAAGATCTCGGCAAAGCCCGAGGCAAGCGCGTACTGGGTACGGTCGACGGCGCGCGGGGTCTTGTAGTAGAACTTGAGCGTGCCGACGGTACGATCGCCCACCTTGATGGGGGCGATAATGCCGGCGGGGACTTGGTTGTGCGAGCCGTCCGAGCCCACGACATCCACCATACGGTTGAACGATTGCACGATGCCATGTTCGATAACGTAGCGTGTGGCAAGCGTGTGGATGGGAGTATCGGGCAGCAGTTTTTCCTCAAACTCGCCCGCGCAGGCAAGCACGTTGTCCTCGTCGGTGATGGCCACCGTCATGGCGCGCGTCTCGGGCAAAATGCGCCGGCACACCAAACGCGCCGACTCCTGCGTCAGACCGCCCTTAATGTCCTCGAGCATGGCCGAGGCCACCGAGAGCGTCTCCTCGGTGTACTGGGAGCGCACCGAATCGGGATTGAGCGTCAAAAAGATAAAGATGCACAGAAAGATGCACAGCAGCGCGCAGGCAATCACCGTGGCGATCGGCTCGATACCGGTCACCAAGGCAAAAATAAAGTACACCAGCACGCAAATGGCGCATGCAACGGCAATGATGCGAAAGATTGATATTGAACTATCGCGCTGGGCGCGGCGGTCGATCATTCGGCCCCCTCCAGGATACTGATCAGTTGTGCGTCACGCCAAAGCCCGTCCATGATCTTGGGCCAAAAGCTCTGGAAACGCAGGTAGCTTGCAGCGTTTTGGCGCGCATAGGCCTTTGCCTCGCCGATACCATGGCGCCAAATGCGCAGGTAGCCCTCATGCTCGCGGGTAAACACGCTGCGGACCATAGCGGTCTTGCGCACGCGGTCGTCGAGCTCGCGCGAAATCCACGGGCCCGGGTAGGGCATGAGCGATGCCGCCGTAACGGGGATGAGCTCCTTTTGATGCGCGGCGAACGTCAACTTGGCCCGTTCGTAGTACCAACGGTATACATCCTGCATAAAGCGCGGTGAGCGCTTTTCGGACTCCGGAGGCAGATGGCGCACGGTCCACTCGTTATCAAACCACACGTCGTAGCCAAACATACGCATGTTAAAGAGGTAATCCAAGTCCTCGCCGCGGGTGATAAACGGGTCAAAGGCCACACGCGTAAAGGCGCGGGCGTGCAGGGCCATCAGGCCGCCGCACACGTAGTTGGAGCGCGAGATGCGGGTGCCCGAGAGCGCCTTTTTCATCCAACGGTTGAACTCGATGCGCTTGGTCCACCAACGATGGCAGATGCCCGCCTTGTCCGTGGGAGCCAGCGGCGAGCCGTCGCGATCGTAGAAATAGCCGCTCTTGACCAAGATCGGCAAGCCCTGACGCGTCTGCTGCCCCAATGCATAGGTCGCGCGCTTCATAAAGTCGGCGTCGATGACAGTCTCATCGTCATCCAAAAAGATAACCGCGTCATGCCCCAGCACAGCGGCACAGGCTAGCCCCATGTTGCGGATGGCACCGTAGCCTCGCAGGCTCACGCACTCGCCCGAACCCTTGGGCGCGATCTGAGCAACCCGGTCTGCGATGCGCGAGGCCTGGGTGTTGGTGACAACGGTGACCTTGAGCGTGGGATGCGCGTCGACAATCTCGTGCACGCGCAGCGACACATCGGCTGTGGCAGAAACAGGACAGACCACCAAAAGGATGATGCGCGGGATGTCGCACACCTGCTCAAGCGAGGCCAGGCAGCGGTCGAGTTCGGGATTGTCTGCGTTGAGTCGCGTCGAATGGTCATAGGTGCCAGGGGCGTTTGCGCAAGCGTCATCGCCCGCCCAATACGTTGGAATCACGACCGTGGCGTTCATGCCTTACCCTCCCTGCAACACAAAAACGGGACGCCGCCAAACACAGGCGACGCCCCGCGACCTAGCTGATTCCATCATACCCACTTGGGCAAATCATTGCTCGCAAGTCGCAATGTTTATTGCGGATAACCCCAAAAGAGTACCGTGGACAGGCACAATAGCCGCTCGCTCCTATGCGGCATGCTCTGCCGCCCGAGTCATGCGGGACAGGCGGACCAGTAGCATAAAGCCAACGACCAGCAGCACGCCAATGGAAAGGACGCCCAGCGACGGGTTGCCGGTCAGCGAGGTGACGACCGACACCAGGAAGGTGCCCATAACGCTTGCATAACGACCAAAGATGTCAAAGAAGCCGTAGTACTCGTTGGACTTTTCCTTGGGGATAATGCGGCCAAAGTAGCTACGGCTGAGCGCCTGCACACCGCCCTGGAACAGGCCGACCATAATGGCAAGCACCCAGAATTCAAAGGCGGTCTTTAGGAAGAACGCGGCGAACAGCACAATCCCCATGTAGGCGGCGACCGCCACCAGGATCATGTTGAGCGTGCCCACGCGTCCGGCGAGCTTGCCGTAGATGATGGCGGACGGAAAGGCCACGAACTGCGTAACGAGCAGCGCCAGCACCAGCTGCGTCGAATCGATGCCCAAGGCCGATCCGTAACTGGTGGCCATGGAAATGACCGTGTGCACACCGTCGATATAGAAGAAGAACGCGATCATGTAGACCAGCACGGTCTTATTGTGGGCAATCTCGCGCATGGTGTGTCCGACCTCGGAGAACACACCGCCCACGATGTGGCCGATGGTGTCCTCGGGACCGCGCTCGCGACCGTACTTTTGCTTATAGGTGCGAATGAGCGGCAGGGTAAAGATGAGCCACCAGGCACCAGTGATGATAAACGACAGACGCGTTGCCAGCATGGTGGGGATGCCAAGAGCGGGGCCACCCATGATGAGCGCCAGGCAGATGACGAACGGCACGGTGGAACCGATGTAGCCCCAGGCATAACCCGAGCTGGACACGGCGTCCATGCGCTCGTCGGTGGTAATGTCAGGCAGCATGGCGTCGTAGAACGTCATAGAAGAGTTAAGGCCGATGGTGCACAGCACGTACACGGTCAAAAATGCCATGGCGGACATTGGGATAGCCTGCGCCAGGCAAAGCACCAGGCCCGTGAGGAAGAAGCCCAAGAAGAACTTGATCTTGTTGCCGGCGTAGTCGGCAAGTGCGCCCAGAATGGGCATGAGCATGGCGATGACCAGCGAGGCGATCGTCTGCGCATTGCCCCAAGCGACCACCAGGTCGGCCGAGGAAGCGCCGGTATTGATGGCGTTAAAGTAAATGGGCACCACCGAGGTATTGAGCAGCACGAGGGCCGAATTGCCCACATCGTACATAACCCAGTTACGCTCGAGCTTGGTGTATTTCATGGACAGGGACCCTTCGTATTTGCCCGATATGCAGTTAGTTCATCGTACCCCAATTGTCCAGAAGCACCGGTAAGGATTCGGCAAAGGGGCACGCATGAGCCCTATTCCTCGCGGTCGAACTCCTCATCGGCATTGAGCACGCGACCGCTGTAATTGACATGGTTGGTCACGGCTTCCATATCGCCGGTCTCGATAAAGCGGGCAACCGTGCACTCGTAATCGAGCAGCGCGCGGTCAAAGACCTCGGGGAAGCTCTCGGTCGAGACTTCATCGGTAAAGGGGTTCTTCCATGCCAAGTGGCCCAGGTTGCCGGTACGCTCGGGCAGCTCGGTCGTCACGCGGTGCGCAAGGCCGTCGAGCAGCGAGTAGTCGTGCACCAAGCCCTCAACCAGCGAGATCGCGCGCGTCTTTGCGGAGCCGGCCGGCTCAATCGCGCGGTAAAGTCGCTGCATATTGGCAACGGCAGCACCGTACTCCCCCGCCGGAATGTCAATGCCGTACACGCGTCCGGCAACATAGCTCATCAGCACGCCGGCCACGCGATTGATGCGATCGGTGGTGACGATCTCGCCCGCCGGCGGGTAATCGTCGACCGTAGCGCCATCGCGTTTAAGCTGCAGCATCAGTACATCCAGGTCGCTCTCGATCACGGCATGGACCTGACTGCTCGAATCCTCAAGCTCTGAATCGGACTCCACGATGCCAAACTGCTGCTCATAGACAAAGGGGTGAGCGTTGCGGTCGAGCACGTAATGAGACAGCAGGCCCAGCGCAAAGGCACGACCCAAGCTGGCATCGCGCGGCAGCAGATGCGACACGCCGTCGCGCAGGCACGCGAACTGGCGAGACATGCGCGACCGATGCATGACCTGCGCCAGCAGCGTGCAGTCGGAAACACGCGGTGTCAGAATGTGAAAGAAAAACGGGTCGGGGCCTTGGTTGCCCAAGATAAAGGCAATGCGCTCTTCATCGGACGTGATGACGCCCTGCGGAAGACGGTCGATGCTTTCCTCGCCAAACAGATGATGGGTGATAAGCGCGGGCATAATGATCCTTTCGATTTCATTCGATGCCACCCATTATGCCCACCGCGCGCCCATGCCAAACCTGCGATGGTAAACGACAGCACGCAGACCGTCTACGCAAGCCCCAAGTGTGCTTTAACCTCGGCAGCGCGACGGCGGGACACGGGCACCGTCGAGCTCACGCGGTCGAGCCTGAGCTCCATCAGCCCCGTGGAGCCAATCTCAACATTGTGCACGTCTTCCAAATTGACCAGGTAGCTGCGATGAACGCGAATAAAGCCCTCGGAGTCCAAGCGACGCTCGAGCGAAGAGATCGACTCATTGATCAGGTACGTTCCCTCGGCGCAGATGGCGTTGCAAAAATCGGCGCGCGCCTCAAAGTAGCAAACGTCTGCGGCGGGAATGAACACCTTTTTGCCCCCGCGGTCCACCGTCAGACGCAAAGGCTGGCGCGGAGCGTGGATAACACGACGGACACCCAAGGCTGCCTCGATCTTGTCGAGTGCCTTTGACAGGCGTGCGTCCTCAACCGGCTTGACGACATAATCGACGGCATCGAGGTTATAGGCATCAGCCGCATACTCGGCAAATGCCGTCACAAACACCACGACCGGCGGCGTCTTTAGGTTCTGCAGCGTCTCGGCAAGCTCAATTCCCGAGCGACCGGGCATGGTAATGTCTAAAAACAACACGTCGGGCTTGTTCGACAGAATCGACTCCACGGCTTCGGTGACATTGCCCGCCTCGGCAATATGACCCACACGCGTATCCTTTTCCAATAGATAGCGTAGCTCAGCCCTAATAGGAGGCTCGTCATCAACCACCAAGATGTTCCATCCCTCGGACATATGCGCTTCCCCTCTTTTTTCTCTCAATCCAACCGCGCGCTACACCTTCATCGGCGCCGGCTCATGCGGCTCGCCGTTCAGCTCGACGATGACCTGCGTTCCCACGCCCTCTTGGGACTTCACGCGCATGCCAGAATCTTCCCCGTAAAAGAAATGGATGCGCTGAAGCACGTTGAAGAGCGCCAGGCCGCAGCCTCGTTTGATGGAGCCGTCGGCGGTAATGCTCTCGGGCTCCTCTCGGCGATGCTGCTCAAACAGGTGCGCGCAGACTTCTTCGCTCATACCGATGCCGTCATCTTCGACGATGATCTCCAGACCGTCATCGGTCTCAAAAGCCCTAACACGAATAGAAAGCGGCTCGGTCTCGCGCTGCGCATGCTTGATGCAGTTTTCGAGCAGCGGCTGCAAGATAAACGGCGGCACCATGCTGTCGCGCACCTCAAAGTCGATATCGACCGAGACGCGCAGACGGCCGTCGCCATACCGGGCCTGCATAAGGTTGATGTAACGAGTGCCCTGTTCCACCTCGTGCTCGAGCGTTGTGAGGGTATCGGAATCGGACAGTGTCTGACGGTAGTAATTGGAAAAGTCGATGAGCAGCGACCTGGCCTTGTCCGGCTCGGTACGTACGAGCGACACAATGGTGCTGATGGTGTTAAACAGAAAATGAGGATCGACCTGCGATTGCAAGGCGCGCAGCTCCACGCGGGCCGTAAGCTCGTCCTGGCGCTCGAGCTCAAAGCTCGCAAGCTGCGTGGAAATGAGGTCGGCAAAGCCCGAGGCGAGCGCCGTCTGGCGCATATCGATGCTGCTCAGACGGGGATAATACAGCTCGAGCGTGCCCACGCAATGCCCGCGCACGGTAAGCGGTGCGACAATACCGGCGCGCAGGCGCGGAAAGTAGCCACCTGTCTCGGTCGAGGCATCGCGCGAGAAAACGCTTTGCTCACCGCTGTTGATCACATTGAGCGTGGTCCGCAGCACCACCGGGGTGCCCGCGGGGCATTTTGCCGAGTCCTCGCCCCAGCTTGCCAACACCTGCTTGCCGTCGGTAAAGCAGATGGCAGAGGCGATGGTTTCGGACAGGATGATCTTAGAGGCGCCCAGGGCAGCTTCGGGCGTAAGGCCGCGCGACGTGTAGGCGAATATTTTCGACGCGATGGCGAGCGTGCGGTCGGTAGCGCTCGATGTGAGGTCGTCGGGAACGACAAAGACGTACGAGAAGAAGAAGCACAGCATGACCAAGCCGGCAATGACGACAACGGCCGGAACGGGATTGGGATTATCGGTTAGATCCCAGATGAGCAGCAGGATAAGCAGCGGAACGACAATACCGAGCAAGATGGCTTGAACCACATGCTGAGCGGTACGAAAGACCTTGGTAGAGTTGTAGCTCTTGCCCAGAATCAGCCTATTGAGATCCACCGTCATCTCCTTCTTACTGACGCACCCCATAGCAATAAAGAGGGCCGCAAGCGACCCTCTCCATTGCATTATGCAATCAAAAACCGTGTTTTACATCCAGCCATCGACAAACGGTATCTTAGGCGCTGTATTTGTTGGCCTCGCCAAAGGTGCCAGCCTCGACGATCCAGCCGTCCTTCATGATGACGTCCATGTTGTCGGTGTTGAGCACGTGGATGTCGGCGGCGACGTCACCGTTGACGACCAGCAGGTCGGCGCACTTGCCGGCCTCGATGGAACCGGTCTCGTCCTCGATGTGGCACATCTTGGCACCGTTGAGGGTGGCACAGGTGATGGTCTCGACCGGGGTGAAGCCGATCTTGTCGACGAACTCGTACATCTCCTCGATAGAGCAGGTGCCGTACGGGGTGACGAAGGAGAAGGAGTCGGAGCCGATCGTCATGACGACGCCGCGCTTCTTGGCCTCGCGCAGGCAGTCGTAGTTGCGCTGCAGCTCCTTCTCGACCAGGGTGCCCTCGTACTTGTCGTGCAGCTCGGGGACGTAGACGGGCGGATAGGTGGCGTACCAAGTGGGCAGGAAGGCGATCGTCGGGGTGAAGAAGGTGCCCTGCTCGGCCATGAGGTCCATGGTGCGCTCATCGATATCGAAGCCGTGAATCAACTGCTCGCAGCCAAAGCGAACGGAATCGTAGGCAGCGGCGTGGTTGTTGTAGCAGTGGCTCCACACGGGGATGCCGACCATCTTTGCCTCTTCGACCACGGCCTGGATCTCCTCGGAGCAGTAGTGCTGGTCGCGGCCGGAGTCCCAGCGCCAGATGCCGCCACCGGTAGCCCAGATCTTGATGGCATCGGGGTTCTCGCGCAGGCGACGACGGACGGCCTTACGCAGATCCCAAGGACCGTCGACCTGATCGCCCCAGGGGTGCGATTCCTTGTTGAGCTCCTGGCTGCAGTGGTGGGAGTCGCCGTGGCCGGCAACGCGGCAGAAGCCAAGGCCGGTTGCCAGAACGCGCGGGCCCTTGAAGACGCCCTTGTCGATGCAGTCGCGGATCTGGATACCAAAGCGACCGATCTCGCAGACGGTGGTGAGACCGTGGGTGAGGCAGTCGTAGGCCTGCTTGACGGCGACGGCCTGCTTCTCGAGGAGCGGCTGCATGACCCAGTCGGTGTCATCGTCGGTCAGGTTGCCCGAGAAGTGCAGGTGGGTGTCGATCAGGCCGGGAAGGACGGTCTTGCCGGCGGCGTCGATAACCTCAACGCCCTCGGGAAGGTCCTGCATGACACCGGCGTACTCGATCTTGCCATTGTCGTCGACGAGAACGAGGGAGTTCTCGACCGGCTCGGCACCGGTACCGTCGATGAGCTTGCCGCCAACGATTGCATACTTAGTGGACATGGTTCCTCCTTATGGATCCATATAGTGGGCGAGGCCGCGTTGGGTTAAGGCCTCACAAAACTACCCAAGTGGTGCCGGGTTCGGTGCGCGGGAGAGAGGGCCCCGCGCACCCGATCCGCCCCGGCTAGGCGTTATTTTTTGCGGGAATTGGTGAAGGCCATGAGGCCCAGGCCAACAGCCAGCCAGCCGATCACGATGCTCCACTCCACCATGTTGAGGGAGGCGGGAGAGAACGGGATCACGAGCAGGCCAATGATGGTGCCGCAGGCAACGATAGCGAGGCTGATGCCAAACTTGCCGCCGGGCACCTCGTAGGGACGAGGCAGGTCGGGCTCGGTGAAGCGCATACGCAGGCAAGCGAGGGCGACCATGCCGCAGGAGAAGATGAAGGCGAGGGCCGACACGTTGGTCAGAGGGATGAGCATGTTCTTGCCCAGGAACGGACCGACGACGGTGATGACGCCCAGAACGACGCAGGCGAGCTTGGGAGCGCCGGACTTGGGATCGACCTCGGCGAACTTCTCGGGCAGCTGACCCTTGCGGCCCATGGCGAGCATGATGCGGCTCGTGGCGCCGTAGAAGGAGTTCATCGGGCCCATGGGTCCAAGCGTGGCGATGACGAGCATGGCCAGGTACAGGAGCATGTTGATGCCCTTGAGGCAGGCAAGCGCGGGAACCGGGCTCTTAACAAACTCATGCCAGTCGAGGATGGTGCCGAACGAGTAGATGCAGACCATGTAGAAGCCGCCGGCGGCCAGCAGAGCCAAGGAGATGATCTTACCGAACTTGTTCCAGTTGAGGCCCTCGGCTGCTTCCTCAGCCTGCTGAGGAATGGTGTCGAAGCCGGCGTAGAAGAACGGGGTCAGAACCAGGACCGAAACGATGCCTGCGAACAGGCTGGTGCCCTCGGTAGCGGGCTTGCCGCCGCCAGCACCGGTGACCTGGGAGAACACGGGCATGGCGTTGTCCGGCGAGCCGGTGAACAGCGAGACGCCCATGGCGAGCAGCATGCCGCAGAGCAGGGCCTTGGTCAGGAAGGCCTGCAGCTTGGCGGCCGAGCTGGCACCGCGGAAGTTGAGGAAGATGACGTAGGTTGCAAAGCCGAGCGCGATTAGCGTCGGGAACAGGTAAACGTCGGCGCCCAGGATGGTGTAGAGCTTGACGGCGCGCAGCCACTCAAGGCCGGGCAGGCTGCCGAACATCTCGGACACGAGGGTCGAGATGGCGATGGCCTCCCACGGGCACAGGATGCCGTTGCCCAGGGCCAGGAGCCAGCCGGTGATGTAGCTCATCGTACGGCCAAAGCTACGATCGACATACTCGACGATGCCGCCCGAGATGGGGATAGCAGCCGTGAGCTCACCGAAAACAGCTCCGACGGGCACGAGGAAGATTGCACCCAAGAGGAATGCGATCATAGCGGGAACGGGACCGCCGCCCACGACCATCCAGTCGCCGACCTGCAGAACCCAACCGGTACCGATGATGGCACCGAAACCGATGGTGAAGAAGTTCCAGAGCGAAAGCGTTTTCTTCATGCCGCCGTTACCTTCGACTGCAACTTCTGCGTTCTTGTCCGCCATTGTTCCCCTCCTTTCCTTATTGACGCCTCTTTGGCGTCACCCCTTGCGCGGTCTGTTTTGCCGCGCGCTTTTATTTCGTGGCTTTAAGATACGGCCTTGACACAGCAGCGCCGCTCGCAGCTCGACCGAAGGCAGAACTGCAAAACGAGCGGCACCGTTTTTGGGACGAACGGCGGGAGACGTCATTCGTCCTGGACGCTTTCATCTTGTCTGCTTTTGAATACCTGTTGCCGTGACGCTTGGCGCGCGGCGCGGCAACGTTCATACCATTTGTCAGGCTTTTGGTGCACATACCCATGTGTCGTGCATCTTTTTATGTAGGATAGACAAGTTACACACGAGGCAAGGTGATTCGAATGGCATACGGATACAATGACGGCGACCAACGGCCACAAAGCGTGCGCCTTGCCGGCCGCACCACGCCAACGCCCAGAAGCACCTCCGACAACGGCAACCAGCAGCGCCCCCAAGAGCAGCCCGGGGCTTCTTCTCGGCAACAAAGCCGTACCGCGCAGCAGTCAGACCGCGTGAGCACGAGCACACGCCAACGCCAGACCGACACATCGCAGCCGCGCCGCTACGATTGCCGTACGACCGACCACTACGTTAAGCGCTCCTTTTCGCCACCTCAACGCAATCGCGGCAATTCCGCCCCTCGCCCCGCGTCGCACACCACAAGCCACGCACTTCCAGCCCGCCGTCTACGCCTTGCGCTTTGCTCCATTGCCGCCTGCCTCGTCTTTGTGTTTTTGGGATCCTGTATCTCGCACGGATCAGCCGGTCTTGAGCCCACTGCCGAGGACAAGCTGCTTAAAGCTCCCGTCGCGCCCGGTTACTCCTTTGCGTTCTCGACCCCACGCTCGCAATGGCAGGCCGGCACCATGCCCCACATCTACCAAATTGACCCCGCATGGTCGGAGCTGCCCTATGCCGGTGGCACTATTCGCGAAAACGCTTGCGGCCCCACTTGCCTCACCATGGTCTATATCTTTAAGACCGGCCACACCGATAAGACGCCGGTCGATATATGCGCACTGGCCGAAGCCGGCAACTACGCCCCCACTGGTGCCACCGAGTGGTCGTTTATGACAGGCGGTGCGTGGCAGCTGGGGCTCAACGGAACACAGCTCTATAACGATTGCGAATCGATTGCCCAAGCACTTCGCTCGGGTGCGCCCGTTATCGCCGCAGTGCGCCCCGGTACGTTTACCAACGTAGGCCACTACATCGTGCTCTACGGCATCGACGATGCCAACCAGATTGGCGTCTACGACCCCAACTCGGCCAGCCGCAGCGCCCGCCGCTGGGGCGTGGTGGAGGTCCTCAACGAAATCGAAGCCATGTGGGCCTACTACTAGTCATTGGGGACACTCATTGGGGACAGACTTAAATGAGTGGCCCCAGACTGCCCGGAACTGCCGGCACGGAAAGCGCATCCCACTTTGGAACTCAATGGTGAGATGCGCTTTCCGCTAGCGGTCCGTTTGGGAAACAACATCCCGCTTTTCGGCCAAATTCCGGGATGCATTTTCCCGTTGAGGACCTCAAGGGAAACTAGATCCCGTTTTGGACGTTCATCCTGGGATGCACTTTCCGCAGTTGATCGACAGTGGCCTTTAAGGACTGTCCCAAGCTGCCGGCAGGAAAGGAACGTCCCCAAGTGCCGGGTTTCCGCAGTCATTGGGGACA
>DXZZ01000047.1:0-13232 GCA_019419425.1 Collinsella sp.
GCCTCGATCTCGTCGAGGGTCTGCTCGTCCTCCGCCGCGATGCGATGGAAGTGGTAGCCGCTCGTCACCGTTAGTAGTGGAAAACTCTTGCCGCTCTCGATATCGTGCAGGTAGCGCTCAACATCGCGACGATTGCGGATGTCCAGGTCGGCCGTGATCTTGCCGTACACACGATGGTTGACGATCACGTTGAGCACGGCGCCACCCGCGTCGACGATACTCGTAAGCTCGTCGCCCGCCTGCTCCACGCCGTGGCGCACCTTAACAAGACGCGTGGGCACGGCGGGGCTACTCGCGGCTTCCTGCAGCACGTAGCCGCGGTTGGTCGCCACGATATCGTGCCCATCGGCACGCAACAGGGCAATATCCTGAACCACGACCTGACGGCTCACGCCAACCTCGCGGGCAAGTGCGCTGCCCGAAACGGGCTCCTTGGCTCCTTCGAGCACGCCCATGATGGCACGGCGACGCTCGCGGGCGTTCATTATTTACCGTCCAGCAGACGCAGGTGCTTAAGCGAGAGGTCGAGGATCGGCGCAGAGTGCGTCAGGGCGCCCGAGCTAATATAGTCGACACCCAGATCGGCCAGGGCGCGAATGTTGCTGGCGTCCACGTTGCCCGAGCACTCGGTCTTGGCGCGACCGGCGATAAGCTCGATGGCGGCGGCCATGTCGTCATGGGTCATGTTGTCGAGCATGATAATGTCGGCGCCGGCTTCCACGGCCTCGCGCACCATGTCCAGGTTCTCGCACTCGATCTCGACCGTCGTGGTAAACGATGCATGGGCGCGCGCCATCTCGATCGCACGCATCACGCCGCCGGCGGCGTCGATGTGGTTGTCCTTGAGCATGACGGCCGTCGACAGGTTGTAACGGTGGTTGCTGCCGCCGCCGATCTCGACCGCGGCCTTCTCGAAGACGCGCATGCCCGGCGTGGTCTTGCGCGTGTCGACGAGCACGGTCTTGGTTCCCTCGAGCGCCGCGGCCATGCTGTGCGTGTAGGTAGCGATGCCGCTCATGCGCTGCAGGTAGTTGAGCGCCACGCGCTCACCCGAAAGCAGCACGCGCGCATCGCCCCGCACCTGACCCACATGGTCGCCGGCGTGCACCTCGTCACCGTCGGCAACATCAAACAGCACCGAGCTCTGCGAATCCAGCAGCTCAAAGGTGCGGGCGAACACATCCAAGCCGGCGATGATGCCGTCGGCCTTGGCGATAAGCTCCACCGTGGCGGGACGCGCCGTGGGGCACACGCTCGCCGTGCTCACGTCCTCAAACGTAATGTCCTCGCGCAGAGCCTGTAAAATCAGATCATCGACGACGAGCTTCATGGTAATGGGATTCATGGTCTACTCCTCTGCGGCCTGCGTGCCGGCGGCACGGGCCAAATCATCGATTGCAAGGGTATCGGAACTCAGGGCGCGATGGCGTCCATCGAGCGCGGGCTCGCCCGCCTGCTCCACGGCCAGCGACTCGCCGGTGCGCATGTACCACGCGGCGCGACGACCCCAGACCAGCGCCTCGAGCAGACTATTTGATGCAAGGCGATTCTTGCCGTGAACGCCGTTGCAAGCCGTCTCGCCCGCAGCGTAGAGCTCGGGCATCGAAGTGCGGCCGTCCTTATCGACCCATACGCCGCCCATAAAGTAGTGCTGCGTGGGCGTAACGGGGATGGGCTCGTCCAAGATGTCGCGACCGTCCTCAAGGCAGCGCGCGCGAATGTTGGCAAAGTGCCCAGTCACCACGTCGCGCTCGACGGGGGCAAAGCTCAGCCACTCGTGCTCGGTGCCGTCCTGCTTCATCTGCTCGCGGATGGCGGCAGCGACAACGTCGCGCGGCTGCAACTCGTCGGTAAAACGCTCGCCGGCGGCATTGAGCAGAATCGCGCCCTCACCGCGGCAGCTCTCGCTGATCAGGAACGTACGGCCTGGCTGCGGCGAGAACAGGCCCGTGGGATGGATCTGCACGTAGTCCAGGTGCTCCATCTTAATGCCGTGCTCCTGCGCGATGTAGCAGGCGTCGCCCGTGAGCTGCGGGTAGTTGGTCGAATGGTCGTATACGCCACCGATGCCGCCCGTCGCCCACAGCGTATGGCGGGCATGGATCTTAAACGGCTTACCGACATGCACGCCCTCAGCGGCATTTGCCAGCTCGTCGGCGGGGCGAGCTGAATCGTCCTCGTCCACGGCAACAGCGACGACACCAGTGCACACCGTGGCCCCATCGCGCTCTGCCGTCAGGATGTCGGTCATGGCAACGTGTTCGAGAATCTGCACGTTATCCAGCTTGCGGACGGCCTGAAGCAGCTTGGTCGTAATCTCCTTGCCCGTAATGTCGGCATGGAAGGCAATGCGCGGACGGCTGTGCGCGCCCTCGCGGGTAAAGTCGAGGCCGCCATCGGCCTTGCGCTCAAAATCCACGCCCATCGCTAGCAGGTCGTTGATGACCGAGCGGCTCGAGCGGATCATGATGTCGACGCTCTCGCGGCGGTTCTCGTAATGGCCGGCGTGCATGGTGTCCTCAAAGAAGGCATCGTAGTCCGAGCCCTCGGGCAGCACGCAGATGCCGCCCTGCGCGAGCATCGAATCGCACTCGTCGACCGCGCCCTTGGAGAGCATGATCACGCGCGTGCTCGTCGGCAGGTTGAGCGCCGCGTACAGGCCCGCTACGCCGCAGCCGGCAATGACGACGTCGCACTCCATATCGGGGTATTGCTTGGTTTCCACAGGAATCCTCTCCCTTGAATGTGACATAAGAAACCGTCCCTCATGCCACATTGTTCTAGCGTGCTGCGTACTCGAGCATGCGGTCGAGCGTAAGTTTGGCCTGGTCGGCAGCCTCGTCCGACACGCCGATCTGCACCTCGCCCTCACCCGTCTCCAGGCAGCGCACGAGCTTTTCGAGCGTGATGAGATCCATGTTGACGCAGGTGGGCTGCACCGCGGGGAAGTAGAACTTCTTGCCGGTGCCCTGGCAGCGGCGCTCGAGCTCGTAGAGCACACCGCGGACCGTCACGATAATGAACTCGCTCGCGTCGGACTCCTCGGCATACTTGATGATGCCGGCGGTGGAGCCGATGTAGTCGGCCTCAGCCAGGACGTCAGCCTTGCACTCAGGATGCGCCAGCACGAGCGCGTCGGGGTGGGCCTCCGTCGCGTCAACGATCTGCTCGACGGTGATGATGTGATGGCGCGGGCAGTAGCCGTTGTTGAGGATGACGTGCTTTTGGGGCACCTGCTCGGCTACGAAGCGGCCCAGGTTCTGGTCGGGAATGAACAAGATGTGCTGCTGCGGCAGCTCGGAGACGATCTTGACGGCGTTTGAGCTGGTAACGCACACGTCACTCCAGCTCTTGATCTCGACCGTGGAGTTGACGTAGCAGACCACGGCCAGGTCGTCGCCGTACTCGGCGCGCGCCGCATCGACCGTCTCGCGCTTGACCATGTGCGCCATGGGACAGTCCGCGCCCGGCTCGGGCAGCAGCACGGTCTTGGTGGGGTTGAGCAGCTTGGCGCTCTCGCCCATAAACTCCACGCCGCACAGCACGATAGCCTGCTGCGGCAGGCTCTTGGCGAGCTTTGCCAGGTAGAAGCTGTCGCCGACGTAATCGGCAACGGCCTGGACCTCGGGCGCCACATAGTAGTGCGCCAGGATCACCGCGTCACGTTGGGTTTTTAGTTGTTGAATGGCCTCGACGAGCTCTGCGGGCACCAGTGCCGCGCGCTCCGTTGCCGTCGTTGCCGATGCTAGGCCGGCCGCGATATCGCGTGCAAGCTCCGATGCATCCATGTTCGCGCTCTGTGCCATCAAGGCCCCTCTCTTTTGGCGAATCTTGGGGCTTTAGTATGACACCTGGCTTTACAGCTGACAAGACAGCTGTAAAGCCAGGTGTAAAGTTGGAATAAAGATTCAATCTTGGAGCGGGTCCGTTTTCGAACTAGCAAGCTGAGGATAGTCGAAAATGGATCCGCCCCAAGATTCGAGCAGCCCGTTTTGTCCTGGACCAAGGGGCAGTGGTCAAAAAAGGCCAAATATGAGTACTGTCACCAAATTAGTAGCAGCGATTTTCCGGTCCAGATCAGCAAAATCGCCTTGTTTGGAGCCCGATCGTGACTCTGACGGACGAAAATCGATGCGCTTTTGGCCGCTGGCACCGATTTTGGAGGCCATTTGGCTGCCACTAAACTGGTAACAGTACTCATATTTGGCCTTTTTTGACCACCGGGCTTCCGGCAGACCCCAAAAGCGGGTCCGAATCGCTCGATCCGGGCCCGCTGGGGGTAGCGAGCACAATCGAGGTGTAAGAAGCAAGAGAGGGCCATCGCCTAGAATCGTCAGCGCCTAGATATTCAACGAGAGGAAAGACAATGGTCCGCAGCGACATGCTACCCCAGCCGGACCGGGGGCTCGGCCTCGACCGGCCCCAGACCGAGGCATTTCACCGACGAGTTCAAGAGGAAGATAGTCGATCTCCACAACGCCGGAAAGCCCAGGCGCGAGGCCATGGACGAGTGCGACCTCGACAAGAGCACCGTGGAGAGGCGGGTCAAGTCGATAAACGAGACCGGCTCGCCGCGCGCCGCCGACAACCGCACACCCGAGTAGAACCGGATCCTGGAGCCCGAGCGCGAGAACCGCAGGCTCCGGATGGAGGTCGACGTCTTAAGACGAGCGGCGCCAGCATACGCTCGGAAGTCAGGGCCATGGCGGCCAACGGGGGGGGCCGCTGCCCCATATCGGCGCAGCGCTGGCATCGAGGCCTTCTGACCTGTGTCAAGATTTCGGACACGCAAGCTCGAGGAATCAAGCGGCCATAGGCATGGCCTCGGGCTTGGGCTCGGTTCTCTCGAAGAAGGCCGCCATGGCCTCGGCCGGCACCTTGTAGCCGATCGTCGAGCGGGGCCTTCGGCGGTTGTAGTACGCCTCGATGAACTCGACCACCGCGTGCTTGGCGGAATCCCTGGTCGGGAAGCTGCGCCTGTAGTACATCTCGTTCTTCAGCGTGGCGAGGAACGACTCGGCCACCGCGTTGTCGTGGCAGTTGCCGGTGCGGCTGCAGGACAGCCGCACGTCGTTGTCGCGCGCCCATTCGGCCAGAAGCCTGCTGGTGTACTGGGCGCCGCGGTCGGCGTGGAATATCGCGTTGCCGGCCACGTAGCCGCGCGATTTGGCCGACGCCAGCGCCGAAACCACGATGTCGGCGGTCATGCGCTCGGAGAGCGACCAGCCCACCACCATGCGGGTGTTGAGGTCGATGACCGTCGACAGGTACAGCCATCCCTCGCCGGTGCGCAGGTAGGTGATGTCGCCCACGAGCTTGCAGGTTGGAACGGGACTGGTGAAGTCGCGGCGCACCAGGTCGGGCCGGGGCCTGGCCTTCGGGTCGGGGATGGTGGTGCGCTTCCTGGCGTTGGGCGTGCAGCCGCGTATTCCCAGCTCGCGCATCAGCTTGCGCACCCTGTACAGGGTCAATCCGGAGAACTCGCCGGGCAGGAAGCATTTCACGAACCGGAAGCCGAACCTGCGGTCCGACTCCAGCCACACGCGCCGGACCGCCTCGCGCTCGGCCGACCAGTCTTCTCGCGGGCAGCCGTTGGAGAGCCACGAGTAGAAGCCCGATCGGCTCACGCCGAGCACGCGGGCCATCATTTTCACCGGGAATTCGGCCTTCTCCGCCAACATCATCCGGTAGCATGCGGCTACGCCTGGCTTTTGGCGAAGAAGGCCGCGGCTTTTTTCAAGAAGGCGTTCTCCATCTCGAGCTCGCGTATGCGCCTTTTCGCCTCGCGAAGCTCGCGGTCCTCGGCCTTGGGGTCGGGCCCGCCGGCAAGCTCGCGCCGGCGGCTCTGCACCCACTTGTTCACGGTCTTGGAATTCAGGCCCAGTTCTGCGCAGCATTCCGTTATCGGCCTGCCCGTCGAGATGATGTAGTCGGCGGTCTCGCGCCTGAACTCGTCGGTGTACTTGGCGGCTGGGTTGGACATAGCATACCGTCCTCTCGGTCGTCGATGAATGCATTCTAAAGGATTGGGCCTCTAGCATGCGTGTCCGAAAAGACGATACAGGTCAGACAACCCAATCAGACGTCGTCTCGAGCACGTCCTCTGCACGGTCGAGCGTGCTTCTGGCCTTGGCACCCTGTTTGAACCACGAGCGCAGGTCCTCGAGCGTGCTGCCCGCTGCGTACACCTTGATTTTGCGACCGCCTTTCGTGGTCACCGTGCAACGGTCGCCGCTCTCGCTATCCTCGTGCGCCGTGACCTTCTTGAGATAATCGCGGCGGAACGCCACGACGCGGGCGTTGCTGATCTCGATGAACCAATCGTCGTCGACAAGCGAGGTGCCCGTGGCACCTCGGCTCGCCATCTCCTCGGCGAAGGAGAAACCGAGTTCGCGCTCCTGTCTGCCGATCTCGTAGATACCACGGGCGGGCATGCTGAGCATGAGCAGAGGCAGGAGTCCCCCTATGAACAGGAAGAGGCATGGGACGAGCAGGAGCAGACGAGCACCGGCGTCGGTGAAAACAGCCATGAAGGCGATCACGAGCGAGAAGACGAGCGCCATACCGTTGAAAACAATCGTCAACGGCTTGATGGCAGACCAACACAGACCCGCCTTGGTCATCGGGCCGTCAACAGCGTCCGAGACCTCGATGCCCTCTTCCTCCAGACGGGCGAGGAGGTTGAGCGAGCACACCCCCTCGAGGCTTATCGAGCAGAACTTCCGGTCGCCCTCGAACAGGTCGATCCTCATCATCTGCGTGTGAAGCGTTGCACGGGTGATGTTGCCAAACGTCGTCTCCTTGCGGATGCCGAAGGCGTTACGCGAGAGAATTCGCTCACCGTCCACGTCGATGCGCGGGATGCTCAGCAGGGCCCAGATGGCCATGCCCGCGAGCGCCATGGCGTGACCGAACCACACAAGTTCGTGGTCCCACTCGCCCAACGAGACGCCCTGCCAGACGTAGACACCCAGCATGAGCAGTTCGAACGCGACGGCGCAGCAGGCGATGATCGTGCGAATGGCAGCGGGCATGCGCACCGTGAAGCGATCGAGGCTGTCCGTCGCCTCACTGCGCTCGCGCGCGCCGCGACGGGCGACCCATGCAGTGAGCGGACCGACGATGAACACCACCATCGCCACGCGCAGGAACGATTCGAGTATGTCGCCCATATTAACCACCATCCCAATAGAAAACGTGAATTTGGGAGACTATAGCAGAGCGAAGCGATCTGCACGGCATCGTCCGGGTGTTTTCGGCATACGGTGGAAGCTGGTGGGGGTCGGCGCCGTAACCGGATGCGCATTCGGCCTCGCCAATGCCGTCGGCGGCGAGCTTTTCGCCCGACAGGCCTATCCACTCGTCGTGCATCTGCCGCTTGTCGTCTACCTGTGCGTACGCTATCGCCTGAGTCCGCTGCTCGCCATCCTGGGCGTTACCAGTGCCTACCTGAGCTGCCAGTTTAGCAACTGGATGGGCATCGCCGCATTCGCCGCCACCGATTCGCAGGTCGCGTACTTCGTGGCGCGCATCGTCACCACACTCGGCGTCTTTGCCGTCTTGTTGCATTGGGCAAGCGACATCGGCCCCCGCCTGGCGATCAAAAGCCCCACCGAGCTGGAGATTCTGCTCATCCTGCCGCTCGTCTACTACATCTTCGACTACGCCACCAACGTCTATACCACGCTCTTCCACTCGGGCTCGGTAGTAACCGTTGAGTTTTTGGCGTTCGCCCTCTGCGCGTTCTACCTTATGTTTCTTGCCGTCTACCTTCGCGAATACGAGGCAAAGGAAATCGCCGAGCGCGAGCGCTGGATGCTCGCGACCCGCGACAGCGCGGCCATCAAAGAGCTCGAAGCCTGGCGCCAGTCCGGACGCGAGCTCTCGGTTCTCCGTCACGACATGCGCCACTACCTGCGCGGTCTAGCGGCCCTGATCGAAGAGGGTCACACCGATGAGGCGCTCGAACGCATCGACGCGCTCTGCGAGACCAACGATCGCACCGCCGTGCGCCGCTACTGCGCCAACGAAACGGTCAACATTGCGCTCTCGTCGCTTTCCGCGGACATCAACGCACACGGCATCACCGCCGACCTACGCGCCGCCGTGCCCGAAACCGTCCACGTGGGCGATGTCGATCTGTTCAGTGTGGTATCGAACGCACTGGACAATGCCATCGCCGCGGCGAGCGCCGCCCCCGAAGGCAAGCGGTTTGTCGACCTGGACCTTCGCTACGAAGACGGCCAGCTTCTATTGCTGGTTTCCAACACGTTTGGCCGTGCGCCGCACATGGTCGACGGCATGCCCGTGGCTCAGCACACTGGGCACGGCTTTGGCACCAAGAGCATTATGCTTGCCGTCGAGCGCATGAACGGCAACTGCCAGTTCCGCATTAACGGCGACCGGTTTGAGCTGCGCGCCGTGATGTAGGGGCTGCCGCCAGCCTCGCTACAGCGGTGCAGCCGCCGGGGTCAGCTGCTTGATGTAGGCCCACATGCGCTGCTTGGCGGCCTTGTCGGTGAGCGCCGCCTCAAAACCGTCGAGCGCCAGCACGCGGCGCCCCTGCACATGGGCGACCAGGCCGGGCTTGAGCATGGCAGTGTCAAAGTCATCAATCGCCACAAGCATATCGGCATAGGTCTCGCGCATGACATCGGCCGCGCTGTTGTCCAGCAGCAGCACCGCCTCGGGGTCCAAGGTCTCCAGCGCCTCGCGGAACAGATCGCACGTCAGGGCCTTGCCCGCCGCGACCGCTCCGTCGCCCGCGCCGGCAACGCTTGCCAGCACGCAAAAATCCTCGGGGGCATATCCGATAGCGCCGAGCGCCTTGCGCAACGCGGCGCCATCCGCGCCGGCAGCCAGCTCGCCGCCCGAGCACTCGGCTTCATCCAAATCGCCTTTGACCAGCACAATCGGCGAGCACGCGTTGCCCGCGATGCGCACACCGCGATCTGCAAGCGACGCGAGCTCCTGCTCGGTCGCCTGAGCGATGGCTTCTTTTTTCTGGCTTTGTGACGTGGGCATGCGCTCTCCAATCGTTTGCGTGCCCACCATTATATAAAAGAGCCGCCCGCGAGTGGTTGCTTTGCGGGCCGCTGGGTATAAGCACGGTCGTACTGAGTTTTACGCGGCCGAGCCGCGTCGTATTATGGAGGTCACCATGGCTGACATTAAGCAGATTACCCCCGAGAACTTCGGCGCTGTCGTCAACGATAGCCTGCCCGTACTGGTTGATTTTTGGGCCCCGTGGTGCGGCCCCTGCCGCTCGCTCTCGCCCATCGTAGACGAGGTTGCCGACGAGCTGGCCGGCAAGTTGGCTGTGGCCAAGTGCAACGTCGACGACAACCAGGACCTGGCTATGAAGTTTGGCGTCATGAGCATCCCCACGCTGATCGTCTTTAAGAACGGCGAGGAGGTCGACCGCTCGGTCGGCGCCTTACCCAAGGCAAGACTTCAGGCACTGCTGGAGAAACATCTGTAATACGCTTGTTACTTGCCTGCCGTCCATGAGCGGTTTTGCACCGCTCGCCAGACTGCCGGGTGCGGCGCGTGTGACCACGGATAGTATGGTAGTTACAAACAGCCCCCAGTGAACGGGTGCGAGTCGCACAGACTCGCACCCGTTTTCTTATGCAGCTGCGCACAGAGTGGGCGTAGTAAAATCTGAACCACTGAACTGCCCCATACAAAAGGAGATTTCCCATGCATGATGTTGGAATGAACATGAGCCAGCTTGCCATGAGCGTCAAGCAGGTCGACGACACCATCGAACTCGCTCACGAGTGGAGCCATCAGTTGCTGCATGCGACCGAGAATTTTGACATGGAGCGCATCGGCGCCAAGCTCGAGGCAGCCATGGCCGCGCTGCACGAGGCCCACGACGCACTCGAGGGCTACGAAGAGGCCATCGAGGCCGACCACAACTCCGTCGGCTCCGTGAAGCTGGTGTAACGTGGCCGAACACGAGCACGGCTGCGGGTACGAGCACGAGCATCCGCACGGGGCGGACGGTGACGCGGGCTGCCACTGTAGTGGTTCCGGCTCCGAACTGGTCCGCTTTTCGGTTACCGCACCGGACGACTTGCTGCGCCGTTTTGACGAACAGATCGCGCGCCGCGGCGACGTGGCCAACCGCTCCGAGGCCGTGCGCGACCTGATTCGCGCCTCGATCGCCAAGGAGCAGATGCGCACGCCCGATGAGCATGTTATCGGGTCGCTCACCATGATCTACGACCACCATACCGGCGACCTGACGCGCCGTCTGGACGAAGTGCAGCACGACTACACCGACGAGATCGTATCGACCATGCACGTGCATCTGGATCACCACAACTGCTTGGAGATTCTGGCGCTCAAGGGTCGCGGCGAGCGCGTCTACGAACTAGCCGACCGTCTGCTGGGCCTGCGCGGCGTTAAGCACGGCGAGCTCACGTGTGCCGCCACCAAGCAGAGCCTGGGGCTGTAGCGCACCTGTCCCTATTTGGTCGGTTTTGATGAGGGGTGTCGCATGCGACATGTGCATATTCATGTAACGGGCATTGTGCAGGGCGTTGGCATGCGACCGTTTGTGTATCGCGAGGCCATGGCGCATGGCATTTGCGGATGGGTGCTCAACGCGGGCGACGGCGTGCATATCGAGGCGCACGCTCCGGCCGATGCGCTCGATGCTTTTGTTGCCGCGCTTTCTGAGCATGCGCCTGCGGCAGCCCGCGTTGAGCGAGTCGATATTGCGGATTTGGGGCCTGGCGGTTGGAGCGCTGCCGGTGAGCAGAGCTTTCGCATTGTGGCATCGCAGGACCAGACCGCGCACTCGACGCTCGTCTCGCCCGATATCGCTACCTGTGACGATTGCCTGCGCGAGTTGTTCGATCCCGCCGACCGACGCTATCACTACCCCTTTATCAACTGCACTAACTGCGGGCCGCGCTTTACCATCATCCGCTCGCTGCCTTACGATCGAGCGGCCACCTCGATGGATTGTTTTCCCATGTGTCCCAAGTGCGCCGCGGAGTATGCCGACCCACTCGACCGGCGTTTTCACGCGCAGCCCGATGCCTGCTTTGATTGCGGGCCGCATATTACGTGGCGCGAGGCTGTGAACGGCAATGCGTGCGGGAATTCGTCCGCGACACCGGCCGTCGGCACCACACGCGAGGCCAGCGACGCCATTATCGACCGCTGTGTTGAGTTGCTGGCCGGTGGCGGTACCGTCGCCATCAAGGGGCTGGGCGGATTTCACTTGGCATGCGACGCCTCCAACGAGCAGGCGGTAGCCGAGCTTCGCCGCCGCAAACGCCGCAGTAACAAGCCGCTTGCCGTTATGGTGCGCGACCTTGCCGACGTTGAACGCCTGTGCCATGTCAGCGACGTTGCACGCGGCTTGCTGACCGGCAGCATTCGCCCCATTGTGCTGCTGCGCCGACGTGCCGTTTGCGAGAGTGGAGATTCCCCCGACGCCCTCGCGCTCGCGCCGTCCGTCGCGCACGACCTTCCCGAGCTCGGTGTTATGCTCCCCTACACCCCGCTTCAGCATCTGCTGCTTGCCGCGGCAGAAGTCTGCGGTATGCACGCGCTCGTCATGACCAGCGGAAACCTGAGCGAAGAACCCATCGAGACCGACGACGACCTTGCCTGGAAACACCTCGTTGCCGCCGGCATCGCCGACTCGTTGCTCGGTAACGACCGCGCGATCCTCTCGCGCTACGACGACTCTGTAGTGCGCGTGGTCGACGGCGCCGTTATGCCCGTGCGCCGCGCCCGCGGATACGCTCCGCAGCCGTTACCGCTGCCGGCATGCGACGGCACTGTACCCTGCATCCTCGCCTGCGGCCCGCAGCAAAAGGCGACGATTGCGCTCACTCGTGAAGGGGCGAACGGCGAGGCAACCTGTTTTGTGTCGCAGCATATCGGCGATGTTGAAAACGGCGGGACCTTCGATGCCTGGAACGCCGCGCGCACGCGCTTGGAAGATCTCTTTGACTTGGCGCCCGCCGCCTTGGCCTGCGATTTACACCCCAGCTATCTATCGGGCCAGTGGGCGCGCGAGCAGGCACGGGAGCACAATCTGCCGCTCGTCGAGGTGCAGCACCATCATGCACATATCGCGAGCGTAATGGCCGAGGCCATCGCCGCGGGCCAGTTTACAACCGACACGCGTGTCCTTGGCATCGCCTTTGACGGCACCGGCGCCGGCACCGATGGAACCATTTGGGGCGGCGAGTTTCTTGTTGCCAGCCTTGGCGGCTTTGAGCGCGCCGCGCATTTGCTCACCTGGGCACTCCCCGGCGGGGCGGCCTCCGTACGCGACGCTCGACGCAACGCCTTTGCCCTGCTCAGTGAGCTCGGCCTGCTCGAGCACCCAGGTGCCGCTCGGCTTTTGGACAGTCTCGACGAGCAAACGCGCAGCGTGACAGCCACCATGATCGAGCGCGGCATCAACAGCCCGCGTACCAGCAGCATGGGGCGCCTCTTTGATGCCGCGGCAGCAATTCTGGGCATCTGCGACAAGGCAACCTACGAGGGCGAACCCGCCATCGAGCTTGAGGCCGCCGCCTGGCGCGCGTTCAGCAGTGAAAGTGCCTGCCCCACCGGCAATATGGCCAGCTTTTCCGTAACCGAATCATCCCGTCCGGACGACTGCCATGTTCTGAACTCCAGGCCGCTTTTTGAGGCGCTTTTGGAGGGAATCAGGACCGGCGTGCCCGCCGGCAAGCTCGCGCTCGACTTCCATGTCACCATCGCACGCGCGTCGGCCCGCATCGCAAGCGAGATCTGCGTCCGTGAAGACCTCGACACCGTCGTGCTCTCGGGCGGCGTGTTCATGAACCGACTTTTGCTTCGGCTCCTTACCCACGAACTCAAAGACGCCAGTCTTGCCGTCTTGGTCCCCCGCTCCGTGCCCGTCAACGACGGCTGCATCGCCTACGGTCAGGCCGCCATCGCTCGCGCTCACCTCGCGCAGACAGCATCGCGATAGGCTGTTTTGCCAGCCTGCGCGCCGCCGTCTCACAGGTGTAACGCGTTTGCTCGTGACTCCCGCGAGCGCTACCATCAACTGATGGGTAATTAGGCGCCTATCCAGCGCAAAACGTATAAAAGGGGAACATTATGTGCCTTGCCGTTCCCGGTAAAGTGGTCAAACGCGACGACGACCTTAAGGCGACCGTCGACATGATGGGCATCGAGCGCCCCGTTTCGCTGCGCCTCGTGCCGACGGCACAGGTAGGCGACTA
>DXZZ01000048.1:0-13073 GCA_019419425.1 Collinsella sp.
ACCAGGGCGGCGACTACGACTTCTCGCTCGGTACCAACGGCCTGGGCTCGTGCGCGACCCAGTACGCCTCCGAATACATGGACGTCACGGTTTGGCGCGACGGCAACAAGTACTCCCTGCACTTTAAGAAGGGCAAGGTCGTCGGCGCCAAAAAGAAGGCACTCGAGATTGAGCCTAGCGACGAAGACCGTACCGGCACCACCATCAAGTGGCGCCCCGATCTTGAGGTCTTTACCTCGATCAGCATTCCCCACGACTGGTATCGCGAGACCATGCGCCGCCAGGCCGTGGTCAACGCCAACGTGACCTTCCGCCTGCGCATCGAGGGCGACGACGGCGAGTTTTCCGAAGAGGATTTTTGCTACCCCAAGGGTATCGAGGACTACGTGCTCGAGAAGGTCGGTACCGACTACCTCACCGAGCCCTTCTTTATCGAGGCCGACCGCCGCGGTCGCGATCGCGAGGACCTGCCCGACTACAACGTTAAGATTACTGCATGCATGTGCTTCTCGCGCACCTTCATGATGCAGGAGTACTACCACAACTCATCGTGGCTCGAGAACGGCGGTTCGCCCGAGAAGGCTGCCCGCAGCGCCCTCACCAGCGCCATCGACGCCTACATTAAGCAACAAGGCAAGTACAACAAAAACGAGAGCGGCATCAAATGGCAGGACGTCCAGGACTGCCTGGTGCTGGTGACCAACTGCTTCTCCACCCAGACGTCCTACGAGAACCAGACCAAGAAGGCCATCAATAACCGCTTTATCCAGCAGGCCATGACTGCCTTCTTTAAGGAGCGCCTCTCGACCTACTTGATCGAGAACAAGGACGCCGCCAACAAGATTATGGAGCAGGTGCTCATCAACAAGCGCTCGCGCGAGAACGCCGAAAAGACGCGCCAGAGCATCAAGACCAACCTGCAGCAAAAGACCGACATGGCCAACCGCGTGCAGAAGTTCATCGACTGCCGCTCCAAGGACAAGAGCCGCCGCGAGATCTACATCGTAGAGGGCGACTCGGCAGCGGGCGCCATTCGCACGTCGCGCGATGCCGAGTTCCAGGGCGTTATGCCCGTCCGCGGCAAAATCCTCAACTGCCTAAAGGAGGACTATCCGCGCATCTTTAAGTCCGACATCATCATGGACCTCATGCGCGTGCTGGGCTGCGGTGTGGAGATCAAGGACAAGCGCATCAAGAACCTCGGTGCCTTTGACCTGGACAACCTCAACTGGAACAAGGTCATCATCTGTACGGATGCCGACGTCGATGGGTACCACATCCGCACGCTCGTGCTCACCATGCTCTACCGCCTGGTGCCCACGCTTATCGACGAGGGCTACGTGTATATCGCCGAGTCGCCGCTCTACGAGATCAACTGCAAAGAGAAGACCTACTTTGCCTACACCGAGCTCGAGAAGAACGGCATCCTCAAGGAGATCGGCGACCAGAAGTGCTCCATCAACCGTTCCAAGGGTCTTGGTGAGAACGACCCGGACATGATGTGGCTCACCACTATGAACCCCGAGACGCGTCGCCTGATCAAGGTGGAGCCCGAGGACGTCACCAAGATGGAAACCATGTTCAACCTGCTGCTGGGCAACGACGAGGCGGGCCGCAAGCGCTATATCTCCGAGCACGGCAAGGAATACCTGGACCAGCTGGACCTGCAGTAGCAGCAAATCGATAACGACGGCCCATAAGAAGTTCAAGAGGAAATCGTGGCAAAGAAGAAGACGAAGAACCAGCCAAAGAAAAAGCAGGTCAACGCCGAGAACGTCATCGGCCTGCACTCCGAGGTCACCGATCAGCCGATCACGCAGACGCTCGAGGTCAACTACATGCCCTACGCAATGAGCGTCAACGTCTCGCGTGCATTCCCTGAGATTGACGGCTTTAAGCCCTCGCACCGCAAGCTGCTCTACACCATGTACAAGATGGGTCTGCTCAAGGGCGAGCGCCAGAAGAGCGCCAACATCGTGGGCCAGACCATGAAGCTCAACCCGCACGGCGATGCCGCGATCTACGAGACGATGGTGCGCCTGGCCACCGGCAACGAGGCGCTGCTCGCCCCCTTCGTGGAGTCGAAGGGTAACTTTGGCAAGTACTATTCGGGCGACCTGAGCTACGCCGCCTCGCGTTATACCGAAGCCAAGCTCTCCCCCATCAGCGCCGAGATCTTCAAAGACATCGACAAGGACCCGGTCGACTTCGTCGACAGCTACGACGGTGCCATGAAGGAGCCGCGCCTGCTGCCCACCACGTTCCCCAACATCCTCGTCTCGGCCAACAAGGGCATCGGCGTCGCCATGGCGTCTGACATCTGCGGCTTTAACCTCAACGAGGTCTGCACCGCCACCATGCACTACCTGCAGGATCCCGACTGCGACCTGCTCGAGTACATGCCCATGCCCGATTTCTCCACCGGCGGCGAGATCATCTACCGCCGCGAGGAGATGGAAAAGATTATCGAGACCGGCCTTGGCAGCTTCCAAATCCGCTCCCGCTGGCGCTGGATTCCCGAAGAGCGCATCATCGAGGTCTACGAGATTCCCTACACCACCAAGACCGATGTCATCATCGAGCGCATCGTCAAGCTCTCCAAGGAGGGCAAGGTCAAGGAGATCGCAGATATTCGTGACGAGACCGACCTTTCGGGCCTGCGCATCGCCATCGACCTTAAGCGCGGCGTCGACCCCGACAAGCTCATGGGCAAGCTCTATCGCTCGACCACGCTGCAGGATTCGTTCTCGTGCAACTTCAATGTGCTGGTCGATGGTTACCCTCGCGTTATGGGTGTGCGCCAGATCCTGCACGAGTGGGTCAAGTGGCGTATTGAGTCCACGCGTCGCCGCATTAACTTTGACCTGGGCAAAAAGTCCGAGCGTCTGCACCTGCTGCACGGCCTCGAGGCAATTCTGCTCGACATCGACAAGGCGATCGCCATCATCCGCGGCACCAAGCTCGAGGCCGAGGTCGTACCCAACCTTATGAAGGGTTTCGACATCGACGAGACCCAGGCCGAGTTTGTTGCCGAGCTTAAGCTCCGCAACATCAACGAGGAGTACATCCTCAACCGCACCAAGGACATCGCCAAGCTCGAGGGCGAGATTGCCGAGCTTGAGGAGATCCTCTCGAGCGAGGAGAACATCAAGAAGGTCATCAGCGACGAGCTGGCCGCGGTCAACAAAAAGTACGTGATGCCGCGCCGCACGGGCAGGATCGAGCCCCATGAGGTCATCGAGGTGAGCCTGGAGCCCGAGGTCGAGGAGTACCCGGTCACCATCATGCTCTCGCGCGATGGCTACCTTAAAAAGATGACGGACCGCGTGCTCAAGAAGGCGACCACGCTCAGGTACAAGGACGGCGACAAACCCTTTATCGAGTTCCCGTCCTCCAACACCCACGAGCTGCTGGTCTTTACCAACAAGAGCCAGGTGTACAAGTGCAAGGTTGCAGCGTTTGAGGACACCAAGTCGGCCCAGCTGGGCTCGTACCTGCCGACCGATCTTGAGATGGAACCCGACGAGAGCGTCATCTGGGTCATCGACCCCGAGGATTACAAGGCCGACGTGCTGTTTGTCTTTGAGAACGGCCGCGTGGTGCGCGTCGCGCTTTCTGGATACGTCACCAAGACCAACCGTAAGCGCCTCAAGAACGCCATCTACGGTGGCAGCAAGCTGCTGTATGCCCAGGTGCTCAAGGAAGATCGCGACATCGCGCTGGTCTCGAGCGACTATCGTTTGATGAACTTCAACACGTCACTGCTCAAGACCAAGACGACCACCAACACGCAGGGCGTCCAGGCCTTTACGGCCAAGAAGGGCCGCTCGGTCACCACCGTTGGCACGACCGAGGAAATCCTTGGCGCCGGCGTCTCGGCCGAAAAGTTCACCGCGCAGAGCCTCCCCTCTGCCGGTGCCCTCATGAAGGAAAACGACATGCCGAGTCTGTTTGACTAGGATGACGGCAGAACCGCCATAAGCTCTCAAAACGGTGGGGCCCAGAGCACAGTAAATGCCGCGCTCCGGGCCCCATGCATTACAGCAGCATCATCCCTATAGACAAAATGCCGCATAAAGTGGAACAGACATAAGCCCATCATTCATTCCAAAGGGCTTCGTAGATAGCCTGATAAGGCGCACGCCCGGATGGGTCTTTTTAAGTGAGGAAAGGCTTCGAGATCTTGTGTTCTCCCCCGCCTTGACTTCAATCGCAGACAAGCATCCCTGCTTCTCTACTACAAAGTCGATTTCCGCACGATTATCTCGCGCCCAATAATGCAGCGGATAGCCCATGGCTGAAAGCTGTTGGGCAACGTAGTTTTCGGTAAGTGCACCCATGAATGTGCCGCCGATGCCGGCTAGAATATCGGCGCGTTGAGCACCGGCCTTGGAGACGAGCAGCCCTGTATCCGCCTGATAGATTTTAAAAGCAGAAGGGTTAACGAAGGCCTCTAAGGGGCTTTCGATCTGCCCGACTAGGCTGCAGCGCGCCACCGTACCCGACAATACAAGCCAATCGAGAGCATCTCCAAAGAGAGACGCATTGCCCCCCGCTCGCACTACCTTGTATTGAAATTTACGATTCTCTTTGGCAAGCTGCTGTGGAATGGAATCGAAGCACGCACGCGTCTTTGCGCTCAAGCGTTCATCAGCATATTTATTGGTGTCGGCGGAATATCCGTCGAGAATAATCCGATGCTTTTCGGCCACATCAATGATTGACTGATCATCGATGTACGTTTGGACCGCCTCGGGCATTCCGCCAACAACAAGATACTGTCGATAGAGCCCAAGCGCCTTTTCATGAAGGCTTGGCGCAAGAGGACCCATTATCTCGAATGATGAGCGTATCTCGTCGACCAGCTGATCGTGCCCCATCGCCCAGAGAAACTCCTCGAAATCGAGTGGAGTCATCTCAATCAAGTCGGTCTTTCCGACGGGGAACGAATACGACTGATGGTTAATGGCAACCCCAAGAAGCGACCCGGCAGCCGCAACGTAATACTCGGGAGCATCTTCGCAAAAGTATTTAAGGGAAGTGAGCGCTTCCTCGCATGCCTGGATCTCGTCAATGAACAATAAGGTTTTGCCAGGCACGATACGCTGTCCCGTACGAGCCTCGATCGCACGTACGATCGAATGAGGGTCAAGACCGCCCGAAAAATCCGCTCGCGCCGACCGGTCGTTCTCAAGATTAACGTAGACAACCGATTCGAAAAGATCCTGGGCGTACGTTCTGAGCAAATAGGTCTTGCCACACTGGCGCACGCCTTTGACCAGCAAAGGTTTTCTATCAGCTCTGTCTCGCCATTCCCTAAGGAGCTCGTCTGCCTTGCGACGCATACGTAACCTTCCCTCATGAACTTCTATTTGACAATATTTTAACGCGGATTAATTTGTTTTCAGTTATTTTCTGCGTTTAAAAAATGTTCTATACGGCGCTTGAGGGAATACACCCCTATCTCTTGGTAAGGATAGCAAGCATTTCCACCAACGCTGATTGCCATGCGTTCTTCTTGTCCTTAGGCGAGCTTGCGAGCGAGCTCTCGCACCTTTTCCAGCTTGGGCGACGATACCATGCTGTCGCGCTCGGTCATACCGCTGATGGTGACAATGCCCTGGTCCTCCCACTTGCAGTACGCACAGGTTGACTTGTACATAGCGATCGCCGCATCATAGACGCCCTCGCTGTGGCTATCGAGCAAAAGGGCCGTCTTGGTGAACGGGAAGCCCGTAGCACCGAAGGCGTACAGGCGGTCGATGGCGGCCTTCTCCTGCGCGGTGATATCGAACCAGTAGATAGGCGAGGCGAAGACGACCATATCTGCGTCTTTCAGCGACTCGATCACGTTGGCCATGTCATCCTTCTGCACGCAGACGCCCTCATGGGCGAAGCAGTACTGGCATCCCAAGCAGCCGGCGATCTTCTTGCTGGCAACGCGGATGACCTCGACCGTATTGCCGCCCTCACGCGCGGTCTCGGCAAACGCCTCGACCATGGTGTCAGTATTGGCGCCCTTGCGCGGGCTGCCGCTCAATACAACGATTTTCATAGGATTCCCTCTCCCTCATGCTGCAGGCGCGCAGCATGCTTTCTTGTAACCAAAACGAATGGTGTTAATCAATCGCCAGCAGGCCATATCTCTTGTTCAAGTTCCCTAAAGAAGCTCAAGACGATTGCGATTGCCTTATACAACGTCGAAAATCAAAGAGGGCCCATAGCAACGCCACCTACCTGAAATGACATGCGGTCAAGACGAGCTACGAGGATCGTGACGAGCCGATACCGCTCGCATACCCCCTTCGGAATAGGCGCTGAGCAGCTCCTGAGCGTGGGCAAACTCGGGCCCTCGCCTCCAACCGAGCAGGCGGTTGACCGCGAGATTTCCCTGGACGTTGTGGACGAAGAGCAGATAGGCGTCCTCGCGCGAAAGCCCAGTCTCCTCCATGATCGAGGGAACCATCTGCTCGGCACCGCGCTCGACGACGCGCTGTGCCACCCGGGCGTACGCGTCGTCATCCGAGTAGAGCAGATAATAGTCATCGTTTGCCGGCGGACGCTGGCAGAGGGCACCCGCCTCCGTTCCCTCGAGCGGCGGCACCGCCGCCAAGGCCTCGTCGATAAGCGCGTCGAGCAGGGCGAACTTGTCCTCGTAGTGCAGATAGAACGTGCCACGGTTGATATCGGCGCGGCGGCAGATATCCGCTACCGTCATCTTCGCGAAGCCGACCTCGGCCAGCAGCGCGAAGAACGCCTCCCGTATGACCGAGAGTGTATAGCGTCGGCGACGATCGATCTTCCCCGCTTCCATTACCCCTCCAATTGCAACGCTCGACAATGCCCGGCAAACGCTCGTTTATCGACAGCAGGCCGAAGCTGTTCATTGCTCTTAAGCAAATCGACATGGATACTTTTTATAGACACCTGTTTATAATAGCTGAAAGAAGGTATCCATTGACCCTGTACGAGCAGCTCGTTATCGAGCTCACCAACCAATCGTTTTCCCTTCAGGCCGCCTACCGCAGCGGCGGCACGCCCTATGAGCTGAGTGACCGCGAGCCCGAGCCCTACGACCAGCAAATCAGGGACTTCGCCCGCATGATCGAGGAAGCCGATTGCGTGCTGGTGGGCGGGGCCTCTGGGCTCTCCGCGGCGGGCGGCGGCGACTTCTATTACGAGGACAACGCAACCTATCGCAGGCATTTCGGCAAATTCGCCGAGCGCTACGGTTTCAAGGGCGCTTTCGAGGGGTCGTTCTACCGCTGGCCCACCGCCGAGGCGCGCTGGGGATACCTCGCCACCTTCCTCGACACCACGCTCAACGCCCCGCTGCGCAAGCCCTACAGGGACCTCGACGCCATTCTCGCCGAGAAGGATTTCTTCGTGCTCACCACCAACCAGGACACGCAGTTTGTGAAGCTCTACCCCTGGGAGAAGGTGGCAGAGATCCAAGGCGACCACCGCTTCTTTCAGTGCTCCCACTGTTGCACCGACGCGGTGTGGGATGCGGTCGAGCCGGTCTCCAACATGGTAGAGGCCATGGGAGACGGCCTTGAGGTTCCGACAGAGCTCGTGCCGCGCTGCCCGCACTGCGGGGCAGAGGCGTTCCCCTGGGTTCGCGGCTACGGCAACTTCCTGCAGGGCGAGCTCTACGAGGAGCAGTACCACAAGGTGTCCGACTGGCTCGACGCGCACGCGCGGCAGAGGATCCTCTTCCTCGAGCTGGGCGTGGGCCGCATGACGCCCGCGTTTATCCAGGAGCCGTTCTGGGCCCTCACGGCGCAGTTGTCGCAGGCTAGCTACATCGCCGTGAACAACGGGACGCAGTTTCTCCCCCGCGCGATCGAGGATCGGGGGCTCGCCGTTCGCGCCGACATCGCCGACGTGCTTGCCGACGTGCGCAAGACGCTGGGGAGGTAGCGCATGGAGACGGCGAAAGCAGTTCGCATAGGCAGGGCGCTAGCCGAAGCGGATCTTGTCATCATCGGCGCTAGCAACGGACTCGACATGGCGGAGGGGCTCAACCTTTTCTGCGCCGATGCTCATTTCCAAGAGGCGTACGGGGACCTCGCCCAGGCAGACGGCATCGGCTGCATACTGCAGGGGCTCGCTTCCCCGGATGCCAGCGTGCGACGCCGATGGGCCGAGCGGTTCCATCAAAAGGAGTATCTCGAATATGAGCCCGGCTCGCTCATGAACGGGCTGCGGCGTCTTACGGAGCACGCCGACACCTTCGTGGTCACATGCAACATCGACGGGCACTTCGCGCGCGCCGGGTTCGACGAGGAGCGCGTGCTCGAGACTGAGGGGAGCACGCGCACGTCGGTTGACGAGCGGCGCCTCGCCCATCCAGACGCCCTCGCCATGACCCAGCTCGACGAGCTCGCGCGTCTTGTGCAAGCCCATCGCAACGGCAGGGTCGCCATCCTCGAACTTGGCGTGGGACTGCACAACGGCGTCATAAAGCGCATGCTCGCCCAGATCGCGAACGTCTGCGAGCACGCCACCTACATCGTGTTCAACTACAGCCAGGCTATGGCGCCCGATGCATCGTGCGAGACGATTCTCGTTGACGGCGATATGGCCCCGGCTTTCGAGGAGATTGCCCAATGCCGTCTCTAGAGAGGGAAGCGTATAGGCTTCGAAGCCTTATCGACGATGCCGACGCCATCATCGTCGGCATCGGCTCGGGCATGTCAAGCGCCGCCGGGTTCAACCATTACAACCGCGCAGGCATGGCGCGCGCCGGAATGACGGACTGGCAGCAAGCCTTTGGCTTCAAGAGCCTTTTCGACGGCTTCTACCACCTCTACCCCAGCCTCGAGCAGCAGTGGGCATACTATGCGCGATACATCGACTTCATGCTGCGCGAGCTGGCCTCGCAGCCCTATCTCGACCTACGGTCCCTCATCGGCCATAAGGATTACTTCATCCTGAGCACCAATGTGGACATCCAAGTCGAGAAGACGTTTCCCGACGAGAGAACCTGTAACTATCAGGGAAGCTTCGCGCACCTTCAGTGCAAGCAGCCATGCTGCGACGAGCTCTTCGACGCGAGCCCCTAAGTCGAACGCATGCTCGCGGGCATGGCGGGGTTCGAGGTCCTCAGCGAGGATATCCCCCGATGCCCGCATTGCGGCTGGCAGCTTGTGCCGTGGGTGCGCGACGACACGTTTCTGCAGTGTGCGGCATGGCGCGAGAGCCTCGGACGATACGAGCGCTTCGTGCGCGAGCGCAGCGATTGCCGCGTGCTGTTGCTGGAGCTCGGCGTGGGCGAGATGACCCCCGGCATCATCACGCTCCCGTTCTGGAGCATGACCGCGAAGCTGCCGGATGCGCACCTTTTGAGCGTAAACATCTCGGGCGGCTCGGCTCCGCTGCAGCTTGGAAGCAAGGCAGGGGCGATCCAGGCCGATTTGGGCGCCCTGCTCTCGGCGGCGCGGGCAGGTGGCGAGTAACGCGGAGCGGTAGACGCGCAATGAGGTTTTAGCCGCAGCCTCCGAACGAGAGGGCTCGGAGGCTGGTATTCCTGAATCGCAGGTCACGATGGGTTATCGGAATCGCGAAGAGCGGATACCGCCAGTAAGCCCCCTTCGGAATAGGCGTTGAGCAGCTCCTGGGCATGGGTGAACTCGGGGCCTCGTCTCCAGCCGAGCAGGCGGTTGACGGCCAGATTGCCCTGGACGTTGTGGATGAAGAGCAGGAAGGCGTCTTCGCGTGAAAGCCCTGTTTTCTCCATGACCCAGGGAACCATCTGCTCCGCTCCGCGTTCTATGACGCGCTGGGCTACGCGAGCGTATGAGTCGCTGTCCGAATAAAGCAGGCGATAATCGTCGTCTGCCGGCGGACGCTGGCAAAGCGTTGCCGATTCAACCCCCTCAAGCGGGGGAGCCGCTGCCAATGCCTCGTCGATAAGCGCATCGAGCAGCGCGTACTTATCCTCGTAATGCAGATAGAACGTTCCCCGGTTGATCTCGGCGCGGCGGCAGATGTCTGCCACCGTCATCTTCGCGAAGCCGACCTCGGCCAGCAGCGCGAAGAACGCCTCCTGTATGACTGAGAGGGTGTAGCGCCGCCGGCGGTCGATCTTGGTTTCTCCCATCGCCTCTCCAATCTGAGTCGTTTGACAATGTCCAGTAGCTGTTCGTTTATCGACAGGTGCACGCGTTTGTTCATTGCCCCTGCGAAAATCAACAAGGATACTGTTTATAGACACCTGTTTTTTATAGCTGAAAGGGAGCACGGATGACCCTGTGCGAGAAGCTCGGCATCGGGCTTGTCAGCCGATCGTTTTCCCATCGGGCCGTCTATCGAAACGGCGGCACGTCATACGATTTGAGCGATTGCGAGCCTGCTGCTTGCAAGCAAGATATCGAGGCTTTTGCCCGCAAGGTGGGGAAGGCTGATTGCGTGTTTACGGGAGAGGCAGGTAGGCAGGCGTTATGAGCATCTGCATCAAAAATCAGATTCAGAATATGAATATCGTCATCGGCTGCACGGTGGGGTGTCCATATTGCTATGCCCGTAACAATGTGAAACGTTGGCATATGATTGACGACTTCGCTGATCCTGCGTTCTTCCCGAGCAAGCTCAAGATGATGGAAAAGAAACGCCCGCAGAACTTTCTCCTTACCGGCATGAGCGATCTCTCCGGGTGGAAGCTGGAATGGCGAGACGAGGTATTTGCAAAGATCCATGAGAATCCACAGCATCAGTTCCTGTTCCTGACCAAGAGACCCGATTTGCTGGATTTAGATACCGACCTGGAAAACGCATGGTTCGGCGTTACGGTGACGAGGAAAGCGGAGCTGTGGCGTATCGACGCCCTTCGGAAAAACGTCAAAGCAAATCACTTCTTCGTTACTTTTGAGCCGCTATTCGACGATCCCGGTACGGTCGACCTTTCCGGAATCAACTGGATCGTCGTCGGTACCATGACCGGGGCGCAGAGCAGGAAGGTTCATACGGAACCGGAGTGGGCATGGTCTTTGACGGACCAGGCGCACGCGCTTGGCATTCCAATGTTTATGAAGGAAGACCTCGTCTCTGTCATAGGGGACGAAAACATGATTCAGGAATTGCCGGAAGAATTCGAAAGAGTGCTGGAGGTGCAGAGAACATGGCGGAAGTGATCGATGGAATCCTCATCAATGAGGTGGAAGCAAAGAACATCATGACCAAGTCCAGCCTGCCGGTAGGCGGCTACTCGGTCAATCCCTATGTAGGCTGCACGCATGCCTGTAAGTATTGCTATGCCTCCTTTATGAAGCGCTTTACCGGACACAAGGAGGAATGGGGCACCTTTCTTGATGTGAAGCATTGGCCGGAAATCAAGAATCCGAAGAAATACGCTGGACAGCGGGTGGTTATCGGTTCTGTGACGGATGGCTACAATCCACAGGAGGAGCGATTCGGGAATACCAGGAAACTCCTGGAGCAGCTGATTGGCAGCGATGCAGATATTCTGATCTGCACAAAGTCCGATCTTGTGGTACGGGATATCGATCTGCTGAAGAGGCTTGGACGAGTGACCGTTTCATGGTCGATCAACACGCTGGATGAGAACTTCAAGAACGATATGGACTCCGCGTCGAGCATCGAGCGTCGTATCGCTGCTATGAAGCAGGTGTATGACGAAGGTATCCGTACGGTCTGCTTCGTGTCCCCGGTATTTCCCGGCATCACGGATTTTGAGATGATTTTTGAGCGAGTAAAGGATCGGTGCGATTTGTTTTGGCTCGAAAATCTCAATCTTCGGGGTGGTTTCAAAAAAGCGATCCTGGATTATATCGCCGAGAAACATCCCAATCTCGTACCGCTTTACGATGAGATCTATAACAAGCGCAACCGTAGCTATTTTGAAGCGCTTGAAGTAAAAGCCGAGGAAATGGCCAAGAAGTACGATTGCCCCTTTGTGGACAACGAAATGCCTTATGGCAGAGTCCCCCAGGGGCATCCGGTGATCGTGGACTACTTCTATCACGAGGAAGTCCGAGGGTCAGATAATAGCGGAAAAAGAAATCGTTAAACGGAAACCGACGACGATTCGCTCGAGCGATTAGCGTCCACGCGTGGCTTCTGCCGATTGGCGCAACGGGCGACGGATTAAGGGATCGCTCGGGCGGATGATCCCGCTGCAGTACAGGCGGTCGCTCAATTTAGCGGCATGAGCGTTTTCGCACGGAAAACCAGTATCCCCTGTGCCGAGTTTAATCGTAGCGAATACAATGGGCACTGAGCATCAATCGAAAGTAGTCAAGAGCCTTTTCGACGGCTTCTACCACCTCTACCCCAGCCTCGAGCAGCAGTGGGCATACTATGCGCGATACATCGACTTCATGCTGCGCGAGCTGGCCTCGCAGCCCTATCTCGACCTACGGTCCCTCATCGGCCATAAGGATTACTTCATCCTGAGCACCAATGTGGACATCCAAGTCGAGAAGACGTTTCCCGACGAGAGAACCTGTAACTATCAGGGAAGCTTCGCGCACCTTCAGTGCAAGCAGCCATGCTGCGACGAGCTCTTCGACGCGAGCCCCTAAGTCGAACGCATGCTCGCGGGCATGGCGGGGTTCGAGGTCCTCAGCGAGGATATCCCCCGATGCCCGCATTGCGGCTGGCAGCTTGTGCCGTGGGTGCGCGACGACACGTTTCTGCAGTGTGCGGCATGGCGCGAGAGCCTCGGACGATACGAGCGCTTCGTGCGCGAGCGCAGCGATTGCCGCGTGCTGTTGCTGGAGCTCGGCGTGGGCGAGATGACCCCCGGCATCATCACGCTCCCGTTCTGGAGCATGACCGCGAAGCTGCCGGATGCGCACCTTTTGAGCGTAAACATCTCGGGCGGCTCGGCTCCGCTGCAGCTTGGAAGCAAGGCAGGGGCGATCCAGGCCGATTTGGGCGCCCTGCTCTCGGCGGCGCGGGCAGGTGGCGAGCAGCGCAGTTCATCGCGCCGTGTTTCATGCGTGGGCGCTTAAATCAAAACCACCCCTAGAAGGGGTGGTTTGCTCTTAGGGTGTAACCCTTGGATTTCCGGCACGCGTCTAAAGGCGCCGGCCCTCACGGGGTTCGGG
>DXZZ01000049.1:0-12917 GCA_019419425.1 Collinsella sp.
ACCAGAAGAGCCCGGCACCGTAGCGGTACCGGGCTCGATATTCCTCTGGTGCCCCCGGGCGGATTCGAACCGTCGACACCCGCTTTAGGAGAGCGGTGCTCTATCCCCTGAGCTACGGAGGCATGTTGTACTAGTGTAGCAGATTTACACCGCTACCAATGGCTAGTTGCCTTTGTGGAAAAGGTTCTTGATGACGGAGGGGATGCTCTTGGCGCCCTTGGCCGTCACATCGATAAAGTCGGGCGAACGAACGAGCTTGTCCTCGTCAATGTACTTACGCACCGCGCGAAGCGTTTCCTTGTCATTGCGCGTCGAAAACGTAAAGTGGCCATTCTCTTTGGTAAAGATGGCAAAACGCGTAATCTTCTTGGTGCCGCGCAAAACCTCGGCGGCAATATAGTCGACCTCGTCCCACGGGATTTGGATATAATCCTCGGGATTGCGCTCGTTATAGTACTCAAACGCCTTATTGCCCACCATCACGTTACCGTGACTGGTAAGCCCCATCAGGCAGGTTGCCGGCGTTGCCAGATCGACCGTGCTGTTCTGAGATTGCGCCATACGCGCCTCGCCCTCCAAATAAAACAATCGGACCGCATCCAGTGTACCCACCGGGTGCGGTCCGTTTCAATGGCTCAAAAGCCCTTGCCTAGCAACTCTCGGTCTTAAGCCGAAGCGTGCTTACATGAAGCCGCAGACGCGACCGATGATGCCGACGGCGAAGAGAGCCAGGATGATGACGATCGGGCTGACCTTCTTCTTGAGGAGCTTGCAGACCAGAAGGGTCAGGCACACGGCGGCAAGGCCGGGGATGAGCTGATCGAGGTTGGCCTGAAGCGTGGTGACCTTCACCGGGTCGAGTGCGTTGGCACCGACAGAGCTGTACATCGTCAATGCCTGCTTGATGCCCTCAGAACCGGCGGGCAGGTTGGCCCAGTCGATATAGGCGCCAGCGGACTGCGTGACCTTGGAGACGACCGGGGTGAAGGAGATGGACACCCAGCGCTCGACCAGGGCGCCGATGATGAACATACCCAGGATGGAAGCACCCTCGGTGACCTTGCCCATCAGACCGCCGGAGAGGTCCTTGGCGATGGAGGAGCCGACCTTGTAGCCAAACTCCTGCGTGTACCACAGGAAGGCGTAACGGATGATGTTCCACGCGAAGAAGAACAGCAGCGGACCGGCGATGCTGCCGGACAGGGCCAGGGAAGCGCCCAGTGCACCCAGAATCGGGCGAAGGGTGAACCAGAAGGCGGGGTCGCCGACGCCGGCGAGCGGGCCCATCATACCGACCTTGACGCCCTGAATGGCGACGTCGTCAATCGGAGCACCGTTGGCGCGCTCCTCCTCGAGGGCGAGGGTAACGCCAATGACGGGGGCGGAAACATAGGGGTGGGTGTTATAGAACTCCAGGTGGCGCTTAAGAGCGGCAATCTGGTCATCCTTGCTGGTGTAGAGCTTCTTGATCGCAGGGATCATTGCGAAGCACCAGCCGCCGTTCTGCATACGCTCGTAGTTCCACGAGCCCTGAAGGAACTGATGACGGAAGCAAACCTTCTTACGGTCAGCCTTGGTGAGCTGAATCTTGTTCTCTGCCATATGTATCACTCCCCTCCTACTCGTAATCGTTCAGAATGTCGCCGAGCGGGTCACCGGAGCCACCGCCCATGCCGCCACCCTGCTTGGCCAGATCCTTAAGGCCAAGGTAGATGAGGGCAAGGGAGATGCCGATGAGGCCAAGGGCGATCAGCGTGAGCTGAGGGATGGCAGCAAGGACAAAGCCGAGGATGAAGAACGGCCAGGTCTCCTTGGTGGCCATCATGTTGATGACCATGGCGTAACCGACGGAAGCGACCATGCCGCCGCCGACAGCCATGCCGCCGGACAGCCAATCGGGCATAGCGTTAAGCGCGTTGGTAACGGCCTCGGCCGGGATGATGCACAGAAGTACTGCCGGGATGGCGATACGAACACCCTGCATGAGGATGCCGGCGTACTGCCAACGCTCGATGCCGGCGAAGTCGCCCTTCTCGGCGCAGGCGTCCATGGCGTGAACCATAGCGGTAGCCAGGGTACGGCAGATCATGGTCAGGAACAGACCAGCGACCGACAGCGGGACGGCGACGGCGATGGCGGCGGTAACGGCCTTGGCCGAATCGGTAGCGCCACCGTTGAGGGCGAGCACCATGATGATCGAAGAAGCGACCGAGGCCAGAGCGGCGTCAGGCGCGACGGCGGCGCCGACGTTAGCCCAGCCAAGGGCCATCATCTGGAGCGAACCGCCCAGGAGGATGCCCTCCTGAAGGTGACCGGTTACGAGACCGATAAGCGTGCATGCCACGAGCGGCTGATGGAACTGGAACTCATCCAGAATGCCTTCCATACCGGCAAGCAACGCGACAATCGCAACAAGCAGAATAGTGATTGCAGACATGTATCGGACCCTCCTTTACTATGCTTGAGCGGCCAGTTCGGCCTTAGCTTTCTTCAACATGGCGTCGAGATCCTCGGAGGAATCCGAAGGAACCTTGCGGACCTCGAACTTGACGCCCTTGGCCTTGAGAGCCTCGATGGTCTTGACATCGTCATCGCCCATAGCGACAGCGTTAGTGACGACGACCTTGCCCTTGGAGTGGGCCATGGAACCGATGTTGGCTTCCTTGATGTCGACGCCGGCCTCGATGGCCCTGAGCAGATCCTGCGGGTTCTCGAACAGCAGCATCGCCTTGGTGTCGCCAAAGCGCGTGTCCTTGACGACCTCGGCCATCTTCTTGATAGGCACGACGTTGGCGTGGACTCCCGGAGGGGCAGCCTGCTCGATCATGGTCTTGCGGAGCTCGTCGTGAGCAACGCCGTCGGAGACCACGATGATGCGGTTGGGGTTGATCTGCTTGGTCCACGTGGTGGCCACCTGACCATGCAGCAGGCGCGTGTCGATACGGACGTGGGCGATCTTGATGTGCCCGTCGCCGATCACCGTTCCCGGAGGAATGGCACCCGCAGGAGCAGCGGCGGCCGCAGCCGGCTTCTTCTCCTCGGGCTCCAGAGACTCGGGCTTGACGCGCACGCCGGCCTTAGCCTCAGTCACGAGATGTTTTGCGATCGCATGTGCAGTGTTCTTTGCGTCAAAGCGCTGCGAATATGCCTCGATGAGCATAGGCAGGTTGACACCGGTGACGATAGCCCAGGAATCGTGGCCCTCGATGAGCCCGCTGATCTGGTTGAACGGCGTGCCGCCCCACAGATCAACGAGGAAGAGCACCTGCTCCTGGTCCTCGAAGGAAGCGATTGCCTCCTCGACCTTGGCACGGAAGTCGTCGGGGCCCATGCTCGGCTCGAGCGAGACCACGGCAACAGACGGCTGATCGCCAAAGACCATCGAGCCCGTCTGCTTGATTCCAGCCGCCAAGTCACCATGGCTAGCAAGAACAATACTTACCATCACATAACCTCCTTTTTGTCTACGTAATTCCTACACGACAGTTATGGAGTATAGCTGCAAATACAGCAGAATTGTTTGAAAAACTGCAAAAGGTAGCATTATTTGTTTAAACGTCTTAATTTGTTACAAGTTGATTACATTCCAGCATCATTGGCTGATCTGCTGCTGAGGATTGATAGCTGATCTATTTACATGACCGAATTGAGCACGCTGTTCATTATTGCCGGTTTTAAACAGACACAAATGTGCTCGGGTTGAGGCTATTTCGTTTAAACAGATGGTGCTTGACTAATGGTAAGAAATATGCTCTAGCAAAGTAATCGTTGGGGACGTTCTTTAATGACTAGTCGTTTAAGAACGTCCCCAACGACTAAGTTAGGCGATATGGAGGGGGTTGGCGGCGTCGACGGCATCGGGGGCATCGGAGAGGCCGTCGGGGGCAGCGTCTGTCGGGTCCTCGTCGGGGGTCTCGATCTGCTTGATCATGACCTCCTGGCCCTGCAGCAGATAGGTCTCGCCGCTACCGCAATGGGGGCAGGTCTTGCCGTGCTCGACCGTCGCGTAGTCGCGGCCGCACGCCTCGCAATGTGTCACGGCCTCAACGGGCTCCACGATAAGCTCCGAGCCCTGCGTGATGGACTTTTTATCTGCCGCCCAGCGCCAAGCGTCGAGCAGCAAGTCGGGAACGACGCCCGAGACCTCGCCCAGCAGCAGCGTGACGCTCGAAACGCGACGCACGCCATTGGCGCGCGCCACGTTCTCAACATCGCGAATGATGTGATACACGATTCCGAGCTCGTGCACTTTTGATTCCTTCCGTCGTTCCCGTTTTGGCTACTTACTTGCGACCGAATTTGATCTTAATCGCACGCTTCAAAGCATACTTACCTAGGCTGGGGAGCTTTTGCTCGTATTTGACCATCGTGGAGCACTCGGGGCGATCGCGATCCAGATGGATGGCATCGAACGCGCACTTGGTGGTGCACAGGCCGCAGCCGATACACTTGTTGGGGTCGACGATCGAGGCGCCGCAGCCCAGGCAACGGGCGGTCTCGGCGCGCACCTGCTCTTCGGTAAAGGTCTCGACGTACTCGCTAAACGGCGCGGCCTTCTCGCGCTCGCGGTCCACATGGGCAACCTCGCGGCTCGCGTTGTCGTAGCTCTCAATCACAACATCGTCGCGGTCAAGCGCGGTGTAGCGGCGCTGGTTGCGGCCGATGGTGAGCGTGGACCCCGGCTGCACAAAGCGATGGATGGACACGGCGGCCTCGTGGCCGGCGGCGATGGCATCGATGGCAAAACTCGGACCGGTGTAGACGTCGCCGCCCACAAAGATGTCTGGCTCGGCGGTCTGGTAGGTCTGAGGATCGGCAAGGGCACCCTGACCGCGGCCAAGCTCCACCTTGGAGCCAGCCAGCAGGTCGCCCCACACAATGGACTGGCCAATCGACATGACGACACGGTCGGCATCGACACGACGCAGATCGTTCTCATCGTACTCGGGCGCAAAACGGCCCTCGTCGTCAAAGACACGCGTGCAGCGCTTGAAGGTGATGCCGCGCACATGACCGGCCTCGTCCAGGTGGACCTCCTTGGGACCCCAACCGCAGCTGATGTGCGCGCCGTCCTCGATGGCCTCGCGACGCTCTTCCTCGCTGGCGGGCATCTGTGCCTCGCTCTCCAGGCAGAACATCTCAACGTGCTCGGAACCCAGACGGCAGGCGTTGCGGGCAACGTCGATGGCCACGTTGCCGCCGCCCACCACGATGGTGCGGCCGGGCAGCGCGTCAATCTTGCCGCTGTTGACCTCGCGCAAAAAGTCGACGGCCACGGTCACACCCTCGGCGTCCTCGCCCGGAATGTCGGCAAGGCGGCCGCCCTGGCAGCCAATAGCCACGTAGAAGGCCTTAAAACCCTGCGTGCGCAGCTCATCGAGCGTCACGTCACGGCCGACTTCCACGCCATAGCGGAACTCGGCACCCATCAGGCGAATGATCTCGACCTCGGCCTCGATAACATCCTTCTGCAGCTTAAAGCTGGGAATGCCGTAGGTGAGCATGCCACCCGGGCGCTCGTTTTTCTCGAACACGACGGGCTTGTAGCCCTTCTCGGCAAGATAGAAAGCGCAGGACAGACCGGCCGGGCCGGCACCGATGATGGCAATCTTCTGGTCGAAGCCGCCAGCGCGCGTCGGCGTCACCACGGGCGGGACGTAGCGGGTCGCAGCGTCCAGATCGCGCTGGGCGATAAACTTCTTGACTTCGTCGATAGCCACGGCGGCGTCCACACGACCGCGGGTGCAGGCATCCTCACAGCGGCGGTTGCACACACGGCCGCAGATAGCGGGCAGCGGGTTCTCGCGCTTAATGAGCGCCAGCGCCTCGTCATATCGGCCCTGCGCCGCAAGCTTTAAGTAGCCCTGAACGGCAACATGCGCGGGGCAGGCCGTCTTGCAGGGAGCGGTGCCGGACTCATACGTCTCGATGCGGTTGTCGTTGCGGTAGTTGGGCGACCACTTGGTGTGGTCCCATTTGGTGGCATCGGTCAGCTCCTGGCGCGGATACTCGGGCACCTGTCCGCCGGCCTTTTTGCTGCAGAGCTTCTGGCCCAGCTTGGCGGCGCCGGCCGGGCACACCTCAACGCAGCGACCGCAGGCCACGCACTTGTCCTTCTCGACCTTGGCGACATAGGCCGAGCGCGACAGGTTGGGCGTGTTGAACAGCTGCGAGGTGCGCAGGGCGTAGCACACGTTGACGTTGCAGTTGCAGATGGCGAAGATTTTGTTCTCACCGTCAATGTTGGTGATCTGGTGCACAAAGCCGTTGTCCTCGGCCTGGCGCAAGATGTCGTAAACCTCGTCGCGGGTCACGTAATGGCCACGATCGGTCTCGACCACGTAGTCGGCCATATCGCCCACGGCGATGCACCAATCGGCCGGGTCGTCGGCGCAGCCCTCACCCATCACGCGACGGCTCGCGCGGCAGCTGCAGGTGCTAGCGGCATACTTACCCTCGTATTTGTCGAGCCAATGCTCGATATGCTCAATAGGCACCGAGGTGCTTGCGGCGTCGATGGCCTTCTCGACCGGAATGACGTGCATGCCGATACCGGCGCCTCCGGGCGGCACCATCGACGTGGCGCGGGACAGCGGCCCCTTGGACGCCTGCTCAAAGAACTTGGCATAGACCGGATGCTCCTCGAGCTGGCTCACGCGCATGTTGAGGAACTCGGCGGAACCCGGCACCAGCATGGGCAGTACCCACTGCTTGGCGCGCTCGGGGTTTTCCCAGTTGTACTCGAGCAGACCCGTGTAGCTCATGTCGTCGAGCATCTTCTCGATATCGGCCTCGGGCATGCCGGTGAGCTTGACCATCTCGGGCAGCGTGTAGGGACGGCGCATCTTCATCTTGCAGAGTACTTCGGCCTGCTCGTCGGTTGCGGCCTCGGCAAACGACCAGTACTCGTAGCCCAGCAGCTCGTCGCGATGCAGCAGGCGGTTGGTGCAATGCTCGCACAGTTTGACGATGGCCTCGCGCGGATGCTCCGGCAGCGGCGGCACGAACTCCGCGCCGATATCGGGCTCGGTGTAGCTAATTCCCGGTCCGTTGAGAATCATGGTTGTCCCTTCTCTTGCCGCAGCCCGGCGAGACCGCGGCACCCCTCTTTTTTGCAGGCCGGGCATGCCCCCATGCCGTTCACCCGCTATTGTTGACATTGTGTCAAAAACAGTATTGACGAACCGTCAACAATATTCAAGACTGTTAGGCAAACGATCGGGCTCAAACGGATGAAAGGCGGCAAACGCATGAGCGAAAACACAGCAAACGCTTCTGTGGCCAACGTCGTCCCCGCAACCGACAGCGCGGCAAAGCGCCTGACGGGCGACGAACGCCGTCGCGAGATCCTCGATGCCGTGCGCACCGTAAGCTCCGAGCTGGGCGTGTCCCACCTATCGGTATCGGCTGTGACCAAGCGAGCCGGCTGCACGCGTTCATTGTTCTACCATTACTTTGCCGATATGGACGCCGCCGTCACCGCTGTCATGGACGAGGCAATCGACGGCTTCATTACCGAGCTCGAGCAGTGGAATGCCAGCCGCACGGTTGGCGACATCGAGGGCGCGCTCGACACCGTCGCCCCGCTCTTTAAGCGCCTGGTCGCCAGCGGCCACGAACTGCCGAGCACCCTGACCTCCAGCAGCGGCGCGCTCTACGGCGGCTTTTTGCACAACGTGGTCCAACGCGTGGCGCAGTATATCTGCGACACCACCGTGGTGGATTTTGTCGCCCATCATGAGCTACGCATCGACCATGTCTACGAGACGTTCTACACCCTCATCATGGGGTTGTTGATGTATATCCGCACGCACCCCGATGTGCCCGACGAGACGGTCAAGGAAATCATCGCCTCGACACTCCACATCGAGGGCTATACCGCCAAGTATCCGGAGCGCAAGCCCCAGAACTGACGACATTTGGCCAAACTGCCCGCGATCGGAAGAGGGGCCGCGGGCGTGTGAAAGGAGAGCAGCATGCTGTTCGATGTTTGGGGTAGCGATACCCTTATCCACTGGGCCGGCTGGGCCATGGTCTTTATTGGCCTGATCGTGCTCAACGAGGTCGGCCGCCGCACCAAGCTGGGCGCGGCCATCATCTTTGGCGTGGCTCCGCTGACCATGACCATCTACTGCGTCGCCATCGCCATCGGCGTCTCGCAGGGTGCCGAGTGGGCGCTCACCAACCCCACCCATGTGTACCAGAACAGCTGGTTCCACTACGCCAAGGTATACGCGGCGCTGGCCGGTTGCTGGGGCTTCATCGCCATTAAGTATCAGTGGGGCAAAATCGGCAAAGCGCATTGGTTCCGCGCATGGCCGTTTGTGATCGTCGCCATCAACATCATGATCGCCGTCGTGTCCGACTTCGAGAGTGCCTATCACTTCTTTGTCCTGGGACAGTCCACCTGGGTCACCTCCGAAGGTGCTACGCAGCTGGCCGGCTGGAACAACGTGTTCAACGGCATCGCCGGTATCATCAACATCTTCTGCATGACCGGTTGGTGGAGCGTCTACGCCTCCGAGGACAAGACCGACATGCTGTGGCCCGACATGACCTGGGTCTACATCATCGCCTACGATATCTGGAACTTCTGCTACACCTACAACTGCCTGCCCACCCACTCCTGGTTCTGCGGCTTTGCGCTGCTGCTGGCGCCCACCGTCGCCGCCTTTATCTGGAACAAGGGCGGCTGGATCCAGAACCGCGCCTTTACGCTGGCCATTTGGTGCATGTTTGCCCAGGTGTTCCCGTACTTCCAGGAGGAGTCCATCTTTGTGACCCATTCCACGCTCGACCCCGGCGCCGCTACCGCGGTCTCGATCGCCGCACTGGTCGCCAACGTCGCCGCAATCATCTACATCGCCTACCGCGCCAAGAAGCTCGGCCGCAACCCCTACAAGCAGGATGTCTTTGAGGGCACCAGCGATTGGGAGAAGGCTACCGCTCGCCGCGCCAAGGTTGATTACGCGCACGCCGAGTAACATGTTGGCCGCTGTTGGCACTTGGGCATAGGCCCGCTCACCAGGCCTTTCAATCCAATGTCTCGCAGAGCCCCCGAAAAGCGTTTCGCTCGCTTTCCGGGGGCTTTTTGTCGTTGCGCCTCTATTCATCTATTCAAAAACACGCGCATATATAAAATCGGATTTCAAATCATGCGGCGGCTCTATGGAGCCCCGTTTTTGGGTACATTGTTGTCCCGATATTGAGCTTGGGGGATATATGAAAGATGAGACGATGGGCCAAGAGGATGCGGTCCAAGATGCAGAAGCGTGTGCCGAGGCCCTGGAGAGTCTAGACCAGATCGCGCTGGCCGAGATTACGTTTGACGATTCGAGCGTTGATGTGCAGGATGAGCCGGAAATCGAGGCGCAGCTCGATGATCAGGATGCAAAAGACGATGGCGCCGCGCCCACCGAAGACGAGGCAGGTCACGAAGACACCGAAAGCGAGGCCGGCAATCAGCCCGGATCCGACACGGGCGAGGAAACCGTCTTGCTCGACAGCTTGCCGGCCGAGGATTCGCTGACCCGCGAGCTTCCTGGCCTGGGTTCCGCACCAGCCGTGGACGAGACCATCGCCATGGGCGATATTCCCCTGCCGTCCGTTCCCTCGGCACACGAAGCCGAGGTTCGCCATCGCAAGATGTCGCCCAAGCGCCGCAATCTGATGGTCGCCGGTGTCGTGGCCGTCGCGCTCGTCGCCGGCGGTGCAGGCTATGCTGCCTGGAACGGATGTCAGCAAGAGCAGGCTGCCGCTGTCGCCGCCAATGCCCACACGATGATGTCAGTGCAGATTGGCGTGCATGCCGCGGGCCTCAGCTGTTCCACCGGCTCCAAGATTCCCGTACAGGTAAGCGGTCAGGACGCTGATGGCTCCTCCGTGAGCGAAACGCTCTATGTTGACGAGCACGGCCGGGGCATCAAACTGCTGCCCGGCGATTACACGCTCTCCATCGCTGCCTCCCCCATCGCGGCCGACGGCACCATCTATACCGTCCCGACCACCAAGACGCAGGTCACCGTTAAGAGCGACGGACAGGATTTAAGTGCCCAGGCCACCTTTAAGCTCAAGGTGCCTTCGGCCGACACGGTGACTGACGATCAAATCGATGCCGCCGCCAAGTATGCCGAGGAGGGCGGTGCGAGCTCCGCCGCGGCTGCCAAAGTGCTCCAGCAGGCAGCAACCGCGCGGCGCGACGCCGCCGTCAATGCCGTGAGCGCGCAAAAGGCACAGGCATCCCGTGATGCTGACGCTCGCCACAAGGCAACCGACCTCTACCAGCTCGATATTCCCGTCGAGTGGTACGGCAAGGTCGCAACTTGGCAAAACGGCAGCACGCTATGCATCTATCTGGGCGACGACGCCAATACGCCGCTCGTGACGCTCGTCGCCGTGCGCGATGGCGAGACCTTTACGCCCGATGACGGCGATACGGTTTTGGGCACGGTCAGCCTGGGCAACGGTTATACCGTCTATGCCAGCGGCCCCGTCTATCCGTACGTGGTGCCCCAGACTATCAACGGGCGCACCCAGAATCCCGTGTCGACCTACCCCATGGACTCGGCCATTGAGCTTGTCGAGCTCACGACCGGCAACCGCTACACCTATAGCCAGATCAAGAACGTACTGGTCGGCAAAGACGGCAAGGCCGACGCTGCGACCAAACTCGAGACCGACTACCTCGCCCAGATTCTCCTGCCGAGCATCAAGGCCCAGGACTAGCGGACCATGACACCTGAGTCCTGGCCTCGCAAATCCATAGACGATTAGGAAAGGAGCCACTTCCATGCGGGCACAGCATGTACCACGCCGTGTTTGCATGGAATATCGGCCTGCTCATCCATGGTAACGATTACCGACTCGCCAAGATCAAACTGGGCCATCGCGGCATCGAGCGCGGCAATTTCGCGCTCGCGCGTTTTCTCGCTTGTCATATCCACACTTACCTGAATCAGGCCGTAAGCCTGCATGAGCAGTGCATCCCCAGCCACAAAGTCCACCTCATGGCTTTTATTCTTATCTTTAATCAGCAGGCGGCAAACCGAACCGGGCCGCACGGCGGGGGTCCTTCTTCTGAGCGCATTGAACACCGCGGTCTCGAGCCTCTGACCATGATCCAATGCCGATGCGGGGGAGAACGCTCCGAACATCGCAGGATCGACGGCGTAGACCTTAGACGCAGACCGCGTATTATTTGCAAGCGAACGCGTGAACTCCGGCACCGAAAACAGCAGGTAGGCGTCCTCGTAATACTCAAGTAAGTCGCTGAGCGTATTTCGACTGACGGATATCTGTCTGCTCTTGAACTCGTTGTACACTTTGTTCACTGACAGCTCTCGTCCCGAAGATGCCATGCACCGCGCCAGAAACAGCGAGGCCAAACGGGGGTTCTTGACGTCGTAACGTTCAACGACGTCCATGGCGACCGTTCGCGACGCATATTCCTGTAGCAGCTGAATCGCGTCTGCGGGCGTCTGCTCAAGTGTCGCGATGAATCCCCCTCGCTCGAGATATCCGACCAGATGGTGTCGGAGCAACGCTGCATCGCTCGAGGAGAAGGGTGCGTTCGACTCAGGAACGCTCCCCGTCTTATATCGGACGTATTCCGAAAAACTCAACGGAAAAAGCTCTCGCACAAGAGAACGGCCCCTGAACTCGCTCTTAAGTTCTGAGGACAGCATCTTAGAAGAAGATCCCGTCACGTAAACGGTCGCCTTCTCCGTATCGACCACGCGTCGCAGAAACGCACCCCATTCGGGTATTTCCTGGATCTCGTCAAAGAAAAGGTAGGCGCCCTCGCCTCGAGCAGCAGGATATAGTGCATAGAATGTATCGAGCACGTCCGCTAGTAGCGATGGCTCATACGGACGCAAGCGCTCATCCTCAAAATTGAAATATAGCATCCGGTCAAGCTCGACGCCTTGGCCCTGAAGCCGCCGTATCTCCTGATACAGGCGATACGTCTTTCCACAACGACGGGCGCCCACAATCACATATACGATGTTGTCGCGCTTTGGCTCCTGCGGGTTGCCCAGATCAAGGTCGCGCTCAAAGACCTGCGGAATCCCCTGTTGCTCAAAGTCCTTTATTTTTTGAGCCACCAAGTCGTTGAATGCCATAATTCTCCAATCTTGCTCTCCTGCTAATCAAGATTATAACGATTCTTGATTAGCAGGAGAGCAAGATTATGCGTATCTTGATTAATGGATAAGCAAGTTTTCTATTAGTGGCCCCTCCCGGAGGATATCGAGCGGCCGAGGGGGGGCAGGCATGAACGCCTCTAGCCGAAAACAAAGTAGCTAAAAAAGCCCCGTCCCAAATGAGCTACTTAACGCCAGGGGTCGGCTTCGAAGAGGGGCTCGCGCTCGGGGCGACGATCGCTATAAGGATCGTAGCCGTCGTCATCCTCGTTCTCGGCACGGATGTAGGGGTCGCGCGGCTTGGGCACAGGCTTGGGTGCAGGCTTGGGTGCGGCCGGCGCGGCGTTGGCGACCGGCGCATTCGTCTTGTTCTTGTCTATCATCTGCATATCTCCTTGCCATGCAATCGTGTTCAACATTATCGATTGTCGCACGAAAAAGGGCGGCGGACCCAATTGGATCCGCCGCCCTTGGCGTTTAGAGACGGCTGGCAGATTTTAAGGCATGTCCCATAAATCTACTCGGCGTCGGGGACCTCGTAGGTAGCAGACGGCGTGTTGTCGCACACGACGGTAAAGCCGCCGTCCTTGTCGGCATCGACCGTCACCTGATCGCCCTCGCGCACCGTACCGTCGATGATGGCGGCGGCGATGGCGTCCACGACCTCGCGCTGGACCAGGCGCTTGAGCGGACGGGCACCGAACACGGGGTCCAGGCCACCCACGGCGAGCATCTGCTTGGCCGCCGGGGTGATGGCAAGCGTCATGCGCTCCT